>JAPORV010000084.1 GCA_026710055.1 Aestuariivita sp. | reverse complement strand
AATAAAACTCCATCAAGTCTGCTAGGTTCTCCTCTATGCGTTTGTCATGCGCTCGAAGGGCTTGTAGAATTTCGGCCAATTCCCGCTATCCATTTTCAGGTCCGTTTGCGCGTAGCCAATGCTCGGCGTTAACACTTCGAGGGATCACAACAGGACAGATAATATATCCGAATTCTTTACCCGATGACCGACGCATAACGCGACCAACCGCTTGAATAACATCGACCGGTGACCGACGCGGTTCGAGAAAAGCCACAGCCGATAAAGAAGGCGCATCGGTGCCTTCACCAAATATTCCAACATTGCAAATACCATAGGGACTTTTGTTATTAGCCGACCCGAGCTTTCCTTTCGCTTTTTCCCGTTTTGAAACTCGATCGCTCGCATCCAAGTGTTCGAGTGTGTAAGTTGCAGACTGTCGATCGTAATCCTTTTTTAGTTTCTGCGCGACCCAATCATGAACACGTTTACTATTCAAAACCTCTGTCATTTGTTTTGATTTGGCGATGGTATTATAAAACTAATCGAAGACTGAATAGTCCCTGTTTTATCAGTGGTCGCGCCGCCCATAACCAGCGCCAGCGGAAGTCCTTTTAACAAGCTGCCAGTTGTTAATTTTGTATTCTTGTCATCTTGAGCGATTTGTTGAGCAACATTAAAAGACTCTTCGTCATTTATTCCCAGTGCAATAATACGATAATCTGAAAGCCATTTATTTTGAACCGCATCCTTGTAAGAACGTCGATAGAGTTCAACACCAAATGTGTTTGGGTCATCCATAGAGCGAATCATCAGTTTTGATTCGTCAATTTTTTTGGCATTTTCGTTTACATTAAAAACTTTAGGTGTGGCGGTTTGATAGATTCGATACGTTACTGGAAATTTTTCTTGGTTATGACAAATCGTGAAATTTCGAAGTTTCTCTTCTTTATGCGCGATCTTCCTGATCCCGGATGTGCGATGGGCTTCATCTGCAATCAAACAGGAAACTTTTCGATTTTTCCCACCAAATTGGCGAATTGTTCCGTCTGCACGACGTTCACCAACCAACGCTTCAGAAATCCGATAAGCTGATTGATATGTTCCGAAAATAACACCGATGTGCTCTTGATTGACCTCATCAATCCATTTTGCAATTTCTTCGGAATTCGTTGTGACGTTTCCTTTGACTTGACTGACTTTGACAAAGCCAACATCAGCGGTCGGGTCGTGCTTACCTTCTTCTTTTCCAGCGTCTTTATCCGAGCATACGGCAAGAACATCCATGTTTTCTTTTGTGTGATAGATAAACTCCCGTCGAATTTGAGAGACAAGCGCAATAGACGGGCACAAAACAACTGAAACTTCGCCTTTAGGTGTCAGTTTTTCGATAAGTCTGAGCGCGATTCGAGTCTTTCCAGATCCACAGGGTAAGATAATACGACCACGAGCGACCCCGTTTATCTTCTCTTGCTTTTTTAGAGCAATCAGACTTATCTCAATAGCCTCTTTTTGCATGTCGTTACGACTTTGAAAGGAATGAGGTCGATCTGGACTGGGAGATGGCTCTGGTTCATATTGTTGAGAAGCGAGCATTTCCTTTTGTCGAATGAGATCAACTGCTAAATTAATCAGTTTTATTGGACGACTCCCTCCCACGTAGGCTTCTAGTGTGGAAGCCATTTTCACGTCACCATTGGTAATCAGAAAAAGTTCTTTCCAGACTTTATCGTCGTGTGAAGCTGAGATAAATTTATTCGATTCCGCTTTATGAATATCGGCACCATGTCCGTCTCTATCCAATTGGCGCGATTTACATTGCATGGCAATGAGATGTCCGTCGGAACGAACACCAATCACGTCAATTCCGCATTCAGGAATTCCACGTAGTGATTCAGGGCGCTCTTCATCGGGCCACTCGTCCCAGCAATAACTTTTTGCACCTGCCAATCTGAAATGAGCAGCGCACATTCCGCCGATAGCTTCTCTAGCCATTTGCCATCAGATTGATTTGGAGACTGTCTTTCGATTTCAGCCAGGGCTTCATCTATTTTTAATAATGCGGATTCATTTTCCATGACCCATGGAATTCCTTCTTTGAAGACTGTTCACGGGATCCGAGCGGATACCGGGCCATTGTCATCTTTTCTGTGAGGAGTTGATCCCGCCTATTAGCCAAGTGGCGGGTAACTACTCCCGCACCAAATCAGGCGTATTCAGCGAATAACTCGGCACAGTGGCCGAGTCAGAGAAAAAATGATATTACCCTTTAACAGAGGTTCAAACGACAAGTCAAACAGAGAAGAAAAAGCGGTCAGTCGGGAGTCCCGTCAAGTCGTGACACGAGACCCGTTAAACTTTAATGTGTCGATCCCTTCCGCCCGAGTTTCTCATTGAATACCCCGTCCTCAATTGCTTCCGAAAAGTCGGTCAGCATTGTTGCAAACCGACCGAAGTCGGAAAGCACTTCCGCCATCCGCTCCAGTTCGCGTGGACTGCTTACATCAAAGACTGGCTTGAACAAAATCAGTAATTCAAACGATCCTTCGAGTAGTGCTTCCTCTCCTCCCTTCTCCAGCAACACCCGTGCCTTGGAATTGATTTTTGATCTTTTTAATATGATCATTTTTCAAAGGTATTGGTTGGTCTCTTTCGGAGATTTGAGATTCCGCAATCATACGGATCTGAATGGCACGCTTCAACCGATCCCCATAAAACGCCGGGAACACGGCATTGACACCCAGTCCAGCACACATATATCTTGTGTGCGCACCTTGGCGCACAAACATAAGCTTGAAAAGAGCCACCATGAATATAAGCATGATGAACCAGAAAGACCGTAGCCAGTATATTCTAAATCTCGTCAAGGAAATAGACTACGGAACCGTCCGAACCTATGGCGATATCGCCAACGAGGTCTATGGCGACCCCGCAAGTGCACGGGGTGTCGCTTCTGCCATCAAGAAAAAAGCGCAAATAGACTGCAAAAACTTTCCATGGTGGCGCGTTGTTGATCGAAAATTAAAGCCAACTCAAGCAAAACCTGGCGCACGGGAACTGCTTGAGGATGAGGGTGTTAACTTTACTCAAAACGGAGAGGTAGCCGACTGATATTAGTCAAACTATTATTCCCGCAAAGACACCAAATAATTGACATACGCCGAACACATCACCAGCATAAGCCTCGACCCCTGAAACATCCATGCCATCCGGGAAGGTGAAAATGGTATTAAACGGCGTAACTATGAAGTGCAAGCGTCTATAAATCTAGCAAGCTATGTCAATACTGTACCCAAAGCGATCCAAAGGGCAGAAAGCTGAGCTGCTAACTCAGCAAAGAAGCGAACTGCTGAAGAGTTGAAGCTCGACGTGAAGGAGGGGATACAGAAGAAATTAAAGGATCCAAAGAAGGCGGAACTCCGCCAGCAACTGTCCGCTGGAGAGTGGAGATACCATTTCGTCCTTCATAAGGTTCGGCGCCGAGATAAACTTGCGATATTTGAAGAGTCAGAAGTCAAAATCCTCTACCTAAGGGACATTCTAGCTGATTTGAAGGCGAACGGAGACTTTACGGCCTCCGACAAGGACTTGATCAATCTGATGCTCATAGACCGGCTGAGCACGCCTTGAACTCGTTAGGTTAGCTGGAACGGTTTGCAATCATTTGGGGCCGGGCTTGCAAACATCGCCTGATTTCAGCCTAGATTAGTTGCGACTATCCGGGGTTTCAGCCTATATTATTGGAGAATAAGGTTACTATTTGCGACCATCGGTTGACGCCAGCGCAAACACCCGCTCAATGAGAGCGGGCGCAATCAACTGTTCCACGGGTTGGCACTTGCGCGAAAAACGATTTCACCCCAGGATCGGGCGGATACTCCGCTATTTTGAGCGTATCGGCCAATACCATCACACGGGTCGCGTGGGCTTGCAGAGACTAGATGTTGGCGTGGATGACACGACCTGCTTTCACAAGAGCGGACTGGCGCTGGACATCTCCCAGACAATCGGCACTCAACCCCATCGGGGCCAGCACGGCCGGTGGATAAAGGGCACTCTCCACTTCATCCACCAATAGTAGAAAGGTCTCGGATAACCGAGTCGCCGAACGCGTGATATTTTCCGCAGTGAGTCGATAATCACTATAGTCTGCTTGATGATCACGGTGCAAAAACCCATTCAGCGCTTAATTGCCGGTTCAATAAAAAGAAGCTTCTGACATAACAGGCGGAATCTGTCTGAGATGCCGTTTCGGCGGAAATGTCCGCCAGTTGGGGCCACTGGCCATCGGGCAATCGGTGATTATATAAAATTCCTCAACAAGTTTGATATTATAATGAAAAATATTCACATTTTTCTCTTGGCAGTCGCCAGAAAAGGGGCGGTTTTTAACAGACACTAAACAACTACCGGCTGGCGCCGGTAGGATTAGAGTGATTTTCCAGATACTGGAATACCATGGTCTCTGTCATTGCGCCATATGTGGTTGAAAAAAAATTCCCACCCCAAAAGCGACATCCCCAATAGCGCATTCGTATGTGCGCGAACTCTCATTGAACCTTGAATGATGAACGACCTTTCATCTTGCGTACGAGATCACTCATCGCCAATTTCGGGGGAACCGACACGAACATGTGAACGTGATCTTTCGCAATCACGCCGCGTAAGATTTCAACGCCGTTCTCCCGACAAACCTAGCGAAAAATATCCCGCACCCGAAGCCTCAGTGCACCGGTGAGTACCTTGTAACGGTACTTGGTTGACCACACGATGTGATAACGATGATAATAGATGCAGTGACCCCTTGGATATCATGATAAATTTATTATTTTATGCTAAAGCAGAACAGACTGCAAGTCAGTGGATTTTCTCCAACAGGTGGATACTAAATAGAAACTGTCAACAGATTGGCTAATTGCATTGGCCTTTATGAGAAAGATAAGCTATTCGTTTCTCGTAAACAACATTTTATTTAAGTGTGTCAAAAACAAAAAATCAAATGGATCTATTCAATAATTTCTGATGATAGTCATTTCATAACTGAAAGAATGTCAATATCATCAGTCGTCAAAGAAACATCGGAGATTTGATACTCCTTTGTAGCACCAATCAGTCAATTTATCATAACTCGCGCCAATCGAGAGTAATTGACTGTCAGACCAACGACGTCCTATTAGTTGCAACCCAATTGGCAAATCATTTTTTCCAAAACCAGCGGGCATTGCTAGTGCTGGTAAACCCACCAAACTTGCAGGAACCATGACTTGCATCCACCTGTGATAGGTATCCATCAATACCCCATTAATCTCCCGCGGGTAGGCGACCTCATTAGGAAATGGCCAAACTTGTGCCGTAGGCAAAAAAATCCCGGCGAATTGATCAAACATATCTTCAACAACCCGAAACCAATGCGAGCGAACACAACTCGCAGCATGCACATCAAACGCGCTAAGTTTCTTCCCGTGCCTTAATTCCCAAATCACACTATCTTTAAGCGCACCCTCGCGCTGAATAACATTACTTAAACTGGTACTAATCTGCCATGATCTCAATGTTGACCAACTCTGAAACATAGTCTCTGCATCGAACGGTGGTTTGGGTGTTTCAATGACTGCTCCCATTTCTTCAAAAATGCGCAACGCAGCCTCACAAGTTTCCAAAATACCATCTTCTATTTGGAACGCACCATCCCAATCCCGCAACCAGGCAAAACGTAACCCTTCAATTGATTGACCGGTCAAAGATATCAAAGGAGTTTCTCGCGTATAATGCGGTTGATAACGATCGCAACCCATCATAACATTTAAAAGAAGTAGAATATCCTGCGGATGACGCGCCATCGGCCCCAACGTAGAGAGTTGATGAAGAAATGTTTCTTCTTTCGGCCCGTCAGGTATCATTCCCCAACTTGGACGAAAACCATATACATTGTTCCATCCGGCTGGATTACGTAATGATCCCATCATGTCAGAACCGTCAGCCAATGATAACATTCCTGTTGCCAAAGCAACCGCAGCTCCGCCTGAAGAACCGCCGCAAGACAATGATAAGTTATACGGATTTCGCGTTACACCATAAACCGAATTGAAGGTATGGCTTCCAAGCCCAAACTCAGGTGTATTGGTCTTTCCAATTATGATTGCACCTGCAGATCGCAATCGAGACGCTAATAAGTCATCTTGTTCAGGCACAAAGTCTGATAGAATTGAAGACCCCTGTGTAGAGCGAATGCCAGCGACATTCACCAAATCTTTCACCGCGATTGGAAGACCATGTAATGGACCAGAATAATCAACATTATCCAAGCAAAAAGCTTCGTCCATTAGATTTTTGGTATCACGCAATGCGACAATAGCGTTAACTGTTGGATTAATTTTCTCAATTCGATGAAGTGTTTCTTCCATTAAAGTACTTGGCTTTAACGATCCATCTATCAGCTTTTCCAGAATTGACGTCGCAGCAGTGTAACGCGATAAGGTCATGATAATTATATTTTCACCACTCTAAAGCACTTGTTAAGTACCATTATTCACCACGCGCTTCATCCCTTTTCATGCCAGATACTTGATATGCAAGTGTTGCTGCCATAAACGAATCAATATCGCCGTCAAGCACGCCTTTTGTATCAGAAGTCTCATGATTTGTGCGTAAATCCTTTACCATCTGATAAGGTTGCAAAACATAAGATCTAATTTGATTACCCCAACCAGCCTCACCTTTGGAATCATGTTGCGCATTTATTTCAGCGGTCCGCTTGTCCAATTCTAGTTGGTAAAGTCGCGACTTCAGTGCTTGCATTGCGATGTCGCGATTTCGATGCTGAGATTTCTGCGAACTCGTTACTACAATTCCTGTCGCGATATGCGTAATTCTCACCGCGGAATCAGTTTTATTGACATGCTGCCCGCCAGCACCAGAGGAGCGAAAAGTATCCAAACGAATATCAGACGGATGAACAGTTATCTCTATACTATCGTCAATTACAGGATATACCCAGACAGAACTAAATGATGTATGACGTTTCGCTGATGCATCAAATGGCGAAATCCGCACGAGCCTGTGTACGCCGCTCTCTGTTTTCAACCATCCATAGGCATTATGCCCCATTATCTTATAAGTCGCCGACTTAACACCCGCTTCATCACCAACCGTCTCCGATTGTAAGTCAACATCATACCCTTTTTTTTCTGCCCAACGCAGGTACATCCTTGCTAACATTGATGCCCAATCACAACTTTCAGTACCTCCTGCACCAGCATTTATTTCCAAAAAAGAATCATTTCTATCTGCTTCCCCGTCGAGTAGAGCTTCTAACTCTTTTTTTTCCGCAAGTTTTGCTAAACTCTTGAGATGAACCTCTGCTTCAGCAACAAGTTCTGTATCCGAGTCTATCTCTCCCAATTCAATCAATTCTAAATGATCAGACAATTCACTTTGAATGTTATCATAATTTTCAATAGCATCAAGCAGCAACTGCCGGTCTCGCATGAGCTGTCTTGCTGACAATGGATCATCCCAAATCCGAGGATCCTCTACCCGCGCATTGAATTCCTCCATTCTATGCAGTGCACTCTCCCGATTCATTCTCCGTGCCAACAGATCTAATGACCGATTAATGTCATTTACAATTTGCTGAATTTCACTACGCATGACCGCCTCAAACTAAATCCTACAATATATTCTGCCACATTATTCAAACGAGGACTAATTTATCCTGCTTCCAGAGTGCACGAAATTACAAATATTCAGGATTTCTTGATCCCCGAACCCATTTCTCAGTCAGTATAAACCACCTGAACTCAATGACCCAAACGTTGTTTTTGGTTCAGTTACCACTTGATCTTGAACAGTCGATATACTTTGTAAATTCTCGGTATTTGGCTCATCGGTTAACTGTAAGTCAGATCCAATAACAAACCCGCCATTTACCAGCAAACCAAATTCTGGTTCTTCGCCGGATAAGAAATACTCTGAAACAACATTTGTTCCTTGGGCATCATCAGGTAAACGCGCACCAGTGAACCGATCAATTTTAATAAACTCCCCGCCACTTGGAATCACAAAATCGCTACCGCCGTATTTCTCAATAGCAGCTGACACGAATTTCTGGAATACAGGCCCACACATACTCCCGCCAAAAGCTGACCTCCCAAGTGGTTTAGGCTGATCAAACCCAATATAACATCCCGCAACTATTCCCGATGTGAATCCAATAAACCAAACATCCTTTGCTTCATTCGTTGTACCGGTTTTACCTGCAACCGGAACAGGAAGATTTACCGTTGCACTCGCGGTACCTCGCTCAACAACACCCTGCATCATTGATGTCAATTGATAAGCTGTAACTGAATTCATTATTCGTTGGCGATGTGCTTCAATACGCGGCAAAATTCCAGTTTCTAAATCCGCTACTTGGCAAGTTACACACTCTCGCTCATCATGTCGATAAATTGTTTCCCCATTCCGATCTTGAATACGATCAACAAGCGTTGGTTGAACTCTCTCACCCCCATTTGCAAACATGGCGTAGGCGGTAACCATTTTATATAAAGTGGTCTCTTCGGAACCTAACGAGTTTGCAAGAAATAATCCCATATTGTCATAAACACCAAATCTCTCTGCATATTCAGCAATGACATCCATACCGATTTCTCGTGCAAGACGAATTGTCATCAAATTTCGTGATCGTTCAATTCCAGTTCGCAAAGGCGCTGCGCCATAAAACTTATTAGCCGCATTTTGCGGCCTCCAAAGTCCTTGTGGCGTATCAATTTCAATGGGAGCGTCTAACACAATCGTAGCAGGAGAAAAACCATTATCAAGCGCAGCAGCATACACAAACGGCTTAAAGGAAGACCCTGGTTGGCGCAATGCTTGTGTTGATCGATTAAACACAGAATGCTGATAAGAAAATCCACCCTGCATAGCTAATACACGACCATTATTCACATCCATTGCGACAAAAGCGCCCTCTACTTCGGGCACTTGGCGCAAAGACCAAGCAGAAGAACCATTATCATTTCTTTGTGAGAGATCACTAACAAACACAATATCGCCAATCTCTAATAAATCGGTTACACTTTGTACGTTTGTCGCCGATGATCCATCGAGATTACGCTTACGTTTCCAAACTAAATCACTGTCCAATATCCAGTGACCGCCTTCGATATTCGGTACATCCTCAATTCCGACTCGCGCACCTTGATCATCAAGAGCTAATACCACCGCAGGATACCAAGATGTTTCAACGATAATATCACGAGGTAGATCAACACTATTCAACGCTTCCCGCCATGCGTTTTCGCTTGACAAGTCATCCATGCCAATTGTTAATCCCGTACCTCTCCAAATACCGAGAGCTTGATCATATTTCTCCAACGCCTCACGAAGTGCGAGTGCGGCAACAAACTGCATTTGAGCATCAATAGTTGCGCGAACTGCGAAACCTCCCGAAAAAAACTCAACGTCACCAAAGTCTCGGCTCAATTGGCGTCTGATTTCGTCAGTAAAATAATCGCGCGGCGGTAATGAACTGGCAAAACTCTCAAAATCACCATTTTGAACCGATTGTAGCGGCTTTTGTATCGAAACTTGATATAAGGCCTCAGTTATATAACCGTTCTCATACATCTCCTTGAGAACAAAATTTCTCCTCGCCTTAAGGCTTTCCTTGCGTCTTACTGGATGATATCGGCTCGGAGCTTTAGGAAGTGCCGCAAGAAACGCTGCTTCATGCACTTTTAACTCGCTTAAGGTCTTATTGAAATACGATTGGGCAGCAGCGGTAACACCATAAGAATTCTGACCAAGAAATATTTCATTAAGATAAAGCTCAAGAATAGCTTCTTTTTCCAATGTCTTTTCTAGTCGAGTTGCCAAAATAATTTCTTTTATCTTACGTTCAATTCGTCGATCACTCGACAGCAAAAAATTCTTCATAACTTGTTGAGTAATTGTAGAAGCGCCGCGCAATGTTTCACCGCGCGATTGAAGTGCTGCAAGACCCGCAGCAATCATTCCGCGCACATCATATCCCTGGTGGGAGTAAAAATTCTTGTCTTCCGCACTGATAAAAGCTTGCTTAATTAAATCAGGAATATTTTGTACTGGCGTGAATAAACGACGCTCTTTCGCAAACTCATCAATTAAACGACCTTCGCCCGAATAAATTCGGCTGATTGTAGGCGGTTTATATTGCGATAAAGCATCGTGGCTCGGTAAGCCGTTTCCATAAATATAGAATACAATAAACAACGATAACGCTAGAATAATTGCGGATAGCGTTACGAGTGAAAAAACCGTCCCGAGCAATGAAAAGAAAAACCGTGTAATTGTCAGTTTATTTCTTGAGCGATTTTTTGTCTTTCCGTGATTATTTGAACGAGTTTCTTCGCCACGGTATTTTTCCGATTTATGTGCAACTAAGGAATTCGTTTTCAGTTGCTGACTTTGTGAATTAGCCAAACTTTTCGGGATGTCCATCTGTATTTCCGATACTGATATAGCGCAGTTCGAAACTGGCAGAGTTTTTCAATTGATCAATACGTTCACCACCTTAACGTATTTCATTACCCATTAAACCCATATCACTTCATATACTACCGAACAAATTCAACATCGCGATTCATGTCTAATATCAAACCCATGAAACGCCGTTTTCGTTTAAACATAAAATAGCCTTTCGATCTATAAAAAACAAGTGTAATTTACACTGTTATCTCAATTCTAAATTGAAGCATGGTTAATTTAAAGCCTTGATTTGTGGGTAAATACGGTATCTTTTAAAAGTGATGCAATTGTCAATATTACTTGTTTCAAAGGTATAAAGTGATGAAACTCACAGGTCAGCTCTTGATAGCGATGCCAGACATTAACGATCCGCAATTCGCCCGATCTGTTATTTTTTTATGTTCATACTCACCTGACGCAGCGATGGGATTAATTGTCAATAAGCCCGCCGGTGAAACGTATTTTTCTCATTTGCTGCAGCAACTAGATATTGAGATTGAATCGCCGGTTGTTGAACGAGCTCAAGTCTATTTCGGCGGGCCCGTTGACTCTGGACGTGGGATGGTTTTGCACAGTCGCGATTACAACAATGCAAAGCAGACAATCAAGGTTGGGAATGAGTATTCCTTGACGGCTTCATTTGATGTGTTGAAGGATTTGGCGATGGGTCGGGGACCAGAAAAGTGGTTAGTGGTTTTAGGCTATGCGGGATGGGGTAAAGGCCAGTTGGACAAAGAGTTAATCCGAAATGATTGGTTGGTCGCTGATGCATCAACGGGTTTGGTTTTTGATTTGGATGATCACATCAAATGGGCGGAAGCGATGAAGACAATTGGCATTGATCCGCTGATGTTATCGGCAAGTACGGGTCGTGCTTAGATTGAATGTGCAGTTTTATGTGCGGATGCGCGACGCAAGCGATCGTTAATCGCGTATCCAATTCCTTTGGATGGGATGGGGGCAACTACGATCGGTCGATTTTGTATGTCGAGCCGATGAAGGTAGGAAAACAAGTTTGCTGCGGCTTCTGATAAGTCTTTGCGTAGCGAGAGATTTAAATCCCCGGAAATCGCTCCAAAGCCCAAATAATTTTCATTCTGTTCGGGATGTCGAACATCAAGTCGCATGGTTGATCTCGGTGCGTAATGAAGAAGAAATTGACCTAGGGCGGAGATTTCGATCTCGCCTGCGACTCGTTTGAGCGATAATCTTATACTTTCCACGTTTTCCTGTGTGATGTGACCCGGTCTCAGTAAGTCGATGTGATTATTCATGATTCGAACACATGGTGGATTCGAGCCCAATGTGACACAGGCCGCTATCGATTATGGCCTTAATCTGGACATTCAACTCTCAGATGACATGTTCGGCGACCGTCAGGCTTATTCGGCTTAACGGATTGGCCGACGGCGCGGCGATTTGACCATCAAAGGCTGTAATCAATGTCTGCATAACTGGATGCGATGGAACACTTATTCCAACGATTGGCAAACCTGCTGTTACGAGTTTACTCAAGTTATGTGTATATTGAAGAGGCAGAACAAGCGTCAACGGATCAGGCCAATAATGTTGAGCCAATCGTTCAGCGGTATCATCGAATACAGCGTATCTTCACGTCGGCAAGAGAAGCCATATGCATACAAGATTAAAAGATTGAATTCCAGTCGATCCTTTACGGTGTAGATTGCTGCAACGGCCCTGTCCTCGTGTGCATCAGCATCAAGACCATAGACGGTTTCAGATGATAAGCGAACTTGCTCGCGTGTGAGTGAAACCCAATTCCGATGGCTATAATATGTAATGCCATTTGTTTGTCATAATTCGATGAGTGCTGAGTTGTTGCTTTGATTGAAGTACACGTGAAACGTGCTTTACGATTGACCATAACTTCTTTTCAAGAGTGTGTGTGGGGGGGGGGGTAGAACACTTTTGCTGTCGACGAAAAAATTAGGGACTTATATACTTAAATCTACAAACACTATATGTAGTATTTTATATTTAGAAAATTAATCATTCCTTTCTATATGTAGTAGAATATATATTTAAGTATATAAGCCCCAAAAATTAGGGGTGCATTGCACATGAGAACGTGCTATATTTAATACCAATTCTGCTTTGAGTTTTTTTATACGATGGTGGGCGATGATCCGGCTCATAGTGTCAAACATTTCATGTCTGATCAGGCTTCGCATCAATAACCTCCTATCATTCTTGCGCTTACGGTCATTCGGTTGTCGTGAAAATATATTGATTCTCTTACCCGAGTAAGCGCGCGTATTTAGGAACAGCATCGGTTACAAGAGAGGGAGCTTGTCGATCAATGATCAAATTTCCAGTTCATTCTAGTTGGAACGTAAACAATACTCATGTCTCCAATAATGTATTGAAGAGGTGTAAACATATGAAATCGAAAGCGAGGGTCTTATGTAGCTTAATAGGCCACATTGCATCGGTTTCCCGAGCGGACGGTGTGAATATGCTGGGACTTGTGCATGCTCTTGGATCCATAGCGATTCTTTTGATTTTTGCGGCTCGACCGAGCGTTGCGGAAAACGTTAGCTTGGCTTGTATGGAATTCGCCAATCGGCCGCTCAATGTGGGATTTTATACGTCGTTTGCGCCGATCAGCTATAGTAAGTCGTCAGATGTGAATGCGTCAGAGTTTCAGCAACATCTAGGATACGAGGCAGATTTACTTTCGGCTTTCGAAGAAATGGCAAACCCGACGCTGTCGTTGAAGCGACATCCAATATCTGAATGGTCGGACATATGGTTGCGTGCCGCGACTCCACAGTTTGATATCATTGGAGGTGGAATTACCATATTGGAGTCTCGCATGCGTGACATCTATGGGCAGCAAATGATCCGATTTACATCAGGTCATGTGGCATTTCGACAGTCATTGCTGGTGAGAAAGAGTGACGCGGATCGTTTTGCATCTTATCAGGACTTACGCGAGACCACTCGCGTAGGCGTCATTAAGTCGACAACGGGTGAAGCTCGAATGTTGGAAATCGTGGGTCTAATTGACGATGAAGGCCATCTTGCTCCGCAAACTTTGATCGAAACTGATGTTGGGTCGGTTGTGGCCGATGGCACGGATAAATTCAAAATTTCGGCTGCGGCAAGTTCGCCAACTCTAACAGATCGACGTCGTCTCGTTCCACCCGTGGAGACAATGCCACAAGTGATATATCTTGATGAAACAGAAGGTGAAGATGAATTGCTACTGGCCTTGAAGTTGGGTGATATCGACGTCATAGCGCGTGGGGAAATTGGGAACCGTGATGCGGCTCGGAAATTTGGATTTCATGTATCGGCGATCGACTCCCAAGCCGAGTACGGAGGATTCGCAATTGATTTTGAGAATACTGCTCTGCTCAAATGTGTTGATGAGCGTATGAATTGGCTCACAGATCACGGTGAAATTGGTTATGGTGACTGGCTTGCGGAGCCAACAATCTTTTTGAAGCGTGCTGATTTATGGAATCATCAGTAGGGCCTGTCGATTTATTTGGCCTCTATAGTGTGTCGGCTTGGCTGATGCGTGATTGGGTCAGGTCTATAAGTGCGAAGGATGGGTTTGATTGTTATATACAGCAATTCCCGCTGGAATATTTTTTCTTCTATTCTCATATAGTTACGTAATTTAAAAAAATTATTTTTCGTAAAATTTCTGCACCAAAATTGAGACTTTAATGTTATTTTTAGAACATTTTTTTCTAGTTTTCTCAAAGACTTAGAGTTCAAATGACACCCGTTACTATTCACCCGAGTTAGCGGGAATTGCTGTGTTATATACACTTGATCTATTCGGTCGGTGCAAACTTTGTTACCACTGGGTTTGACCTTGTTATTGTATGATTCGACTGGACTTTTGGCGTGATGAGGTTTGATCCGAGTTTTGAAAAATACTGACATGAATTTGATGAAGAAAGACAGCCCACCGAAGGTTCTCAATTATACTTGGTAGGAACCTCCCACGTTTGGATTTGTTATCGAAATGGCAGACGACGTGTTATGGAGTCGCTTGCTCCTTCCCATGAAACTGGATCATATTAACATTTTTGTCCTTGATGAGGGCGGTAGCTAAACAATTGTTGATACGGGGCTTGATTCCGCCTTAACACGAGATATTTGGATAACTCTAATGGAAGAACCGTTGAAAGGGAAAGCTGTGATGCGGGTAGCTGTGACGCACCATCATCCTGATCATATTGGTTTAGCAAGCTGATTTCAGAAGGAATACGACGTTGAGTTCGTAACGACGCGTACTGCGTCGCTTTTTGCTCGTATGCTGACTCTGGATGAGCAAGATACGATGCTGGATGAGACGGCTGCGTTGCACGTGCGTTGTGGGATGTCTCCTGAAATTCTAAAGAAGAAAAAACGTGAAAGGCCATTTAATTTTGCTAATGTCTTAGCACCCATATCATTGGGTTTTACACGAATTAAACAAAGCGATGGTTTTCGAATGGGAGAACTGGGACATTTATATCGATTACGGTCATGCACCCGAACACGCAGCATTTTGGAGTAGAAACGATAATCTTGTTTTAGTCGGGGATCAGGCGTTTGCATTGATTAGCCCCAATATTTGATGTCTAGCGACCAAACCGTTGGATGACTAGATGAAGACCTGCCGTCAATTGATGACTTTAGCAAAGGATGATCATATGATCTTGGCTGGGACAAGCTTCCTTATGTCGGACTAACACTTCAAATGAGGCCGTTACTTGACAATCATTCTGAAGCTCTCCTCCGGTTAAGGGAATTCCTGACCACATTTAAAACAGCGTTTGATTGTTTTTTCCTCTGTTTAAATATACAATTGGTAAAGATGAATATGGTTTGGCGCTCGTTCACATGAATCACTTGTTCTTGTTGGACAGGTGACAGGTTCGCGACGGGCGAACGGAGCCTGTCTCTACAAACGGGTCAAAACTTAATGGCTTGACGTAGATCTGGATTTTGCAGCATGGAAATGTTGAACCATGCCTAAATTTACAAAATGAACAATGGCCTCAAAGGCCGATGATTGTAAAATGATTTTTCTTTCTGGAATTCTTCGTTATTGTCGTGATATTTTGATTTTAGCTTGGCATCGGAATTGACATGAGCCAGTTAGACAGCAGTGAAATTGATATCTCACACTAGAAAAAGATATTTGCAGGTTTCTTATCTTGGTCAAAATAGGTGGTTATTGTTGTTTTTTGCTCTTGATATGGATGGTAATTTTCATTTCATAAATATGAATTTTTGATACGGCAAATGGAGCCTTAGATCCTAACTAGTGTCTGTAAAAAAACTAAATTCGATATTAAAACGTTGAACAAATTGACTCTTTTGTCATTTTTCCCCGGCGAAGATTGCGAGTATTTGGGACAATATCAGCAATTACACCCAAGATTTGCCCCAAATCAGCAAATCTTCGCCAGAATCTCACAAAAGAAAGGTCGCATTATGCGCACATCCTTCGCCAATACAACCCCTTCCTGGTAATACCGCCACCCGTCAGCTCACCTTCGACCCTAACTCCCGCGATGATACC
>JAPORV010000439.1 GCA_026710055.1 Aestuariivita sp. | reverse complement strand
ATGATTTGGAATGCGGGTATCGCGCACGCAATATTCGGACATCGCGAACATCTCTAGGGATGACACAGACCGAATTTGCGGCGTTAATGCGTGTTTCAGTCACCACACTACGAGATTGGGAGGACGTCAAAATAATGCCACCTGAACATGCCGTTGCTTTTGCCTGGATTATCGCAGCTGATCCAAAGTATGTGGAACAAACGTTGGCAACGCGACTCGTATCATAAACAGCGTTGACAGACGTTACGAAACAGGAGGTTCCCGTCCGATGTCCGACAGTAATGACACTGCAGTGTTTCCGCCCGTTGGCCGTTTTGAGGCACACCTGATTGCGCCCCCGCAAATTCTGGGATGTGAACGCATTCCTTTCCTGACTTTGGTCGGCATCATCGCCTTCCTGATTATTGTGGTGTTTGGCATCAATGTCACCGGCGTCACTGGAGGGCTGCTGATGTTCTTCGGCGGCGTGCGCTGGTTGCGCGCGATTTTTGAAATCGACCCCTACTATTTCGCCATGCGCCGTCTCGCAATCCAAACCCCACGGTCCTTGCCGGCCGAACATCCGCCGGCTTACATGAAAGCATGGGCGTTTGTAGGATATGATGATCCACCGTCCGCCGACGCGGTGTTTGTCGCATGGCTGAACGTCACCGGCGTGATGCTGATGCTCGCCACCGTTGTCTGGGCGTTTACAAACCTGATCATGGCCGGAATTGTCTTTGCCTCTCTGATGATCGCCATCGGGCTGTGGGTTTTCAGCGATCTGATGGCCCGCGTTCAGTCCCGGCACCGCTGAGTGCTCAATCGGGATATGATGCATCGGGATCACCATCAGCGTTGCCCTCTCCGCCAATCCCACGGCGGGACAAATGTCCCCGCCCAAAGTCCACGACGGTTGGCACGGGCGTGATCTTCATCAGCACTATAATCACGACTGTACTGGCGATAGGCGAGAGCGAAACCCTCACGTACCAGTCGTGCGTTAAGATCAGTGCCACCAACCTTGCAAACGGCGATCAGGCGACCATACCGATCCTGTGTTCGTGATGTGCAAGTGAGCGATCGGTTATGTGTCCAGTTTTTGAGACGGGTGGTGGCGACGCGACCGCATGCGTAGGTCGCCCCGTTTGCATCACGGCACCGTTGCTTATTTTCCGGTGCATCAATACCATGAAGCCGCACCCGCTGACCTTGCAATTCAAGTGTATCGCCATCAATAATGCGCGCGGTGCCCGTCATAGTTTGCGCATTGGCTCCGTGCATCACCTCTGGCATGAGGATTATCATCACGCACAGTGTCATCACTCTGCGGCAGATCGTACGGCTTGCACCATCAATGTGGACATGGGATGTCATCGGATAATCTCCTTCAGGTATGCTCACTTGTTGCGGTCATGCTGGTCAGTGCGTGGCGCGAAACATAGAAATTCATTCACCCCAATTGGAAAATCTAACTTCACACGAAAATAAGTCTCACCGGCTTTATTCTTATTTTCAAACATTAAGCCGACCTGTCGATAGCGCGTCGACTCATCTTTGTCCTTAATCGGAATCAGTACATGATAATGAGACATTGATATTCTCCTTTGATTGAGAGTGACGGGGGACTAATTCCCCCACAATACGGTGACTGATCCAATAGCCAACCGTCACAACACCACCGATCACAAGAAGCGTGATCGATAACTCAAATGATAACGATAGATGCCAGATATCTGACAAAAGGATTGTGACGCCAACCGCATCCAACAGCTGAAGCAGAACGCCCATCAACATCGCCGGCACGAGGGCGATAGCGGCAGGAAACATTGAGTGTAAACACCGCTTGCCCCTTGCCACGCTGTAAGCAGCAGCGGTCATAATACTCACTACTCCCGTTAGCATCACGACAGGAATAATATGCGCAGCGCTCCCCGCACACCCAAGGGCGGCAAAGCCCCACGGATCACCTGCACCCATACGACTCGGTTTTAAACGCCGTATCGCCTCCGTGGTTAAACCTAACGTCAAGGCAATCGCCAGAGATGCCATCAATTCACGCAAGCCGCTCAACACCAAGGTTAACACCAGCATCGTTATGCCCGCGATGGCAAGTGACTCAATGTGTATTTCAAAGCGGGTGATATCCCGGTGAAGGAGCAACACGCTACACCACAAAATGACGATTACGCCGATCATCATGAAGAGGATAAGACCTAAATTGACACCCATGGTCAGCATGAACGGAGAGGCCGACATATTAATCATTCGGGCACCTGCGGATATTCATTGTCCGAAACCGGTCGGCAACAGGGAGCCGAATCAACATGCGAAGTTTGGCATGAACATACGCTGGGTTCATGTTCAACATGTCACACACATACGCAAAGTCTCGTGTAGGAAAGGCACCAACCCATTGCTCTGCTTGCACACGGTGCAGACCTTCCGGTGAACGCCGATCCTCACCATCACATAAGTCAAGAATCATGCGGTGAAGCACCGCACTCCACAGTGATCGATAAGACCATTCTATCTCAAACATCAATCCGCTCTCCCAATGGTGGCGTCAGCGTTATTGCTTTCCAAATCGTCGGTCATTTGCATCGCCGCTGCACTAAATTCGCGCTCTAAAGCGAGCGAATGGAGGTCTTTCTTGAAGATCAGATCCGGACTCGCCACGATATGCTCCATGAACGCTTCTTCATCCATCCAGGCATAATGACGAACCCACTCATTCAAAACGCCGCGACCTAACCCCGACACGCCTTCTTTCGGTCGACATCGGTAATAATGACCCACTCTCCAGCGAATCTCATGCATAACATCATGTAAGATACGCGCACTGGTGCCCGGCGCATCGCCATGGGCATTACGTGCAAGCCGCGCCGCGGTCTCCAGCAAAACAAGAAGATTGCGGATAAACTCCAAGTCAAGCGGGTTGAGATTATGCGCAATCCGCGTGACAATCTCCGCCATGCGTGTGGGGTGATTGAGTGCATGTCGAATATCGTCAGATAGATGTGCTTGCTGGCTGTCCATAACCCATCCTTTCGGCTGTCCATGCAAAAGTCATTCTTTGTTTTCGTTCTCAATGGGTGTCGTATCGGGCGGCAAAAACAGCCCGGATAAATCATCACAGATCGGTGCAAGAACACTCTCTAAACACTCACTGTGGGGGCGCCGCTGTCGGAGCGCTTCAGCCCGATCCACACGTGCGGCACGCATAAGGTCCTCCTGCCACCGCATCAGGCGGCGCATATCCTCAATGTCGCTCGTTAAGCGATCAATCTCCTCCGAAAGAGCCGTACGTAATAGAATACCACTCTCTGTCACGGCAACCGTTTCGAGTGGTGCCGTCTCCGCACTGACCGTGCTCGCGCTGCCAAGCTCGGGCGATTCGTCCTGAGAGAATGCCATTCCCGAAACGATTGTCAGGCAACAGGCGACCATGACACGAGTGATATAAAGCAGTGTTCTCATGGTGCTGGATTACATCCGGTACAACTTGTCACCGTCAAAGTCGTCACAAACCCGCGAGCGATTTGCGCAGTATCTGACGATAATTGTCGAACATTTAATGTCTCAACGTTCAGCGTATTGACATCGGCATCGCCTAATCGAGCGTCACCCGAAACCGTAATGGTGCCGTCAAAGGTTAAATCCGCGCCCGTAATGTCCGCCGTCGCGGTGAGATTGTCCACAGTCAAGTCGCCATCAATATCCACACTCTCTGCCGAAATGGCACCACTGACGGTCACGGCATGAAGATCAGTCTGTCCCCCCACTTCCAGATCACCCGAAACGTCCATATCGTTTGTGATGACCGTTGCTCCCGATAACGTGCCAATCGTCGCGGTCGCCACCGTGATATCATTAACGCCCACAATGTCATGGCCGCCCATGTCAAGATCAACCGTCATGGTATTGGCGATGCTATCCGTTACGCCATCTCCATCACAATCAATAGCCACACGAAAAAGATAGGTCTGACAGGCCACATCAAGCGCGACATCATCAACGGCAAATAAATCGTTGACAGTCGCAAAACCAGTCGTCAGGGCATTCAACGGGGCTATGTCATAATCAATACCTGGACCCCGAAGGGATGTGTCCCCCGTCCGCAACATGCCAACACCAGTCACGCCATCTGTCGCCCCTGGCAACCGCGATAAAGGAATGTCTCCACGCGCCCGTGCAATCACTAACACCGTCCCTGTTGTAGGACGATAAAACCATAGCGATAACGTACGGCGGCCAGGGGTGATGTTGCCAAGCGTGGGCGAACGTAAATTCGCAGCAGACAATTCCGACAGCGCCACCGGCAATGGTGCCGACGCCACGGCTTGCGTGCGGGCAGAATGAGTCACATCGCCTTCTAATAAGAGCCGCCCTGCACGAGCAAGTTCAGCCACAGTTCGAACCTCCCCCGTGACTACACGACTTTGTGCCCATATTCCAAACGCCTGTGCTCCCCACAACGTCACCACACCCAGCACTGCCGCGGCCAATATGGCATCAAGCAATCCTAAACCTCGGCATGAAGCGGATGAACGGTATCGTGCATAACTACCCCGCATTAGCACCGTGCTCCATAAACAAAGGGAGTGACACTGCGAAAGCAACCGCTCACGGTCAACTGATTGCCGGTCATCACCTCAAAAATACCGTTTTCCACTATATTGGTTGTGGTCAGGCCGTTGAGTTGATTGCCATCACGAATGATTGTGTCCCCAAAGATCGCCACTGTGGTCCAATCAGGATCACCAGTCCCCGACTCAACATCCACGTCACCCCCACCGCAAATATCCACTTCTGCATCGGCACAGGCGGTTAATTGAGTCGTTGACGTTGTTGCTGTCTCAATGTCAACATCGTCAGCACGCCATGTCGAGATATTGGTCACGTCTCCGGACACGGTCATGTCCGTCGCCGTTAACGCCGTTACAGTCGTGCTCCCCGACACATCCACATCCGCTTGCGTCGTGAGAAGTGTGACACACAATGGACTTGATGACGTACCAGGACGACAATTCCCGGTAATATTAGGGGCGGTGCCGGTTAAACTTTCCAACACATCCACGTCTGACAGATCATTCGTTCCCATTACCAAATCAGTTTGCATCGCTAACTGCGCATGACCGACATGCGCTTGCCGTAATACCGCGGCGGTATTAATCCGTGCAAATTGTGAGACAAAAAACGCGCGGTCCCGTGTGGCATCAAAAGATGTAATCGCACTCGCAGTCAAAGTTGATGCTTGATCACTCGCAACAGGCAGCACAACGTTAAGAGCATCATTCAACGCGCTCCATGTCGAACTGTTAACGATATCGTTTGACGGCCTAACGACTAAAATTCCCTCTGGCAAAAGCGTATCGCCATTGGTGTGTTGTCCGATTGTCGTGATCAGATAATGAAGTGACCATCCGCGCGGTAACAGCACCCGGCTGATATCAAGAGATGACCGCCGCCACCGCGATGTTGCAAAGTGCGTATCCAATCGTCCGCGCTCAATCGCTGTCAGTGCGCGAGCGGTGTTCAGAACGGGAACAGTGATAATCGGTGAGGTGCGATTGATCTCATCGTGCAACCAATGATGAACGCTAAAGCCTTCGGCTGTCACCACATCGGCTAAATGACGCGCTGATCCACGGAGCCGTTCGTTTGCTTGACCCAACTGCCACATCACATAAGCCGCCGCGAGAACACTGAATATTCCCACGCACGCCGATAACGCGACAAGTCCCCGCCGACGGGCAGGCCGCAGGTGGTGACCGTCCACTCCTTGAATATGATGATTGCCGTTGGTCACACGCCGTTATCCCCGGAACACAATGCCAACGGTTTCATCGTCGCTATCACAATCACTATTAATGTCGGCGAAGTCATCATCAACAGCGGCAGTGATCGCGGCAAACGTGCCGTCGGTATCCAGACCAATCACATCCGCACGATCCAGATAAGCAGAAGCGACAGTTTCACATGCAGCTTCTGGTAATCCGGTCACCACGATATAAAATCGATTGGTGCTGGCGGCAGGAGTGGACCCTGATGGCGCGGTGGCCGACGGTGTGTTTCCTGCCCCAACAAGAATGTTTCCGCCCCATGGGGTCACAATGACCCGTGATGCTCCACTTCCTTGAATGGAATTGGTCGGGACGGCCGAAATCGCCGCCCCTTGCAGCGCGGGACCGGCTTCAAATGTCGGGCGATTGGCAAAGGTTCGGCGCACCGTCGATTCCATAATCAGCATCGTGTTCAACACCGCTTGAGCGCGTGTGTTTGTCACAACGCCTTGATACGCCGATACCAATCCCAGCGTCACGAGGGCGGCAATCGCCACACCTAAAATCACACCAAAGAGCGAAACCCCTCGTCGGGATCGGCGTGGAAGACGACGGTGAGGCGGATGTTGAGCAGCGATCTCAGTTTCCGGAGACGCCACCACCACACCACACACGGCGGCATTTCCACCAGCTGTGATCAGTCGGTGAGATTTGCCCTGACCAAATGAGAAAAAACTATTCATCATAACTTTCCTTTGTTAATAAAACGATAAGTGAACAAGCGAATCGGTGAATGGGTGACTCTCGTGCTTCATAACGCCCCTTGATTGAGTTGATCGAAAATTGGCATCATGACGGACAGCAAAAGCACCAAAACAGTGGTCACCAGCGTTAGCAACACCGCGTTCAGAACCGCCATTCGCGCCCGAACATTGCTTTCGATCTGATCTAAACGGCGCTCCAAAAAAAGACCCGCACGGGAAATGCCGTCATCGCGATTCCACAACACTTGTAAAACAACGGCGACATCATCATTCGGAAACCCTTGATGAGCATCTAATGCCGCGGTGCCCAAATTGCCCGTTTTCTCCAGTGAGGGAATCATCGCCCGAATGCGCGATGCCTCATAACGACCCGTTACCTGTGCCATACGTTCTAACAGTGTTGTCGTCACGGCAGTGCCATTGCGGCCATATTCGATGATGGCAAATAAAAACCCTGTGCCCGCTTGAAGCCGCATGACCGAAAAAGGCGGAAAACGATCTGCCGTAACACGGCCCGGACCTGTCCAAACGCGCATGAGCACACTCAAAAAAGCAATAAAGCCCATCACACCGATACCCAGTGCTGTCGGATAACGTGAGATCGCCAGCGTGAACTGAACCGTGATAGCCTGCAATGTCGGTAACGTCGAAAAGTCAACAATCTCCGAAAGCGCCGGAAGCAATTCCAAGCCGAAAAACAAAATCAACGCGAAGAGACCAACGGTCAGCAAAATCGGCATGGCAATTGCTTCATTCAATGCTTTGCGTAACGCTAATCGGTTCTTGAGCAACCGCGCAGCAGAGCCAAACACAACATGAGCTTCCTGTTCGCCAAGGCCATCAAAAATCAAACGCTCCGGTGCGGACACATAGGGCGCTAAGCGCACTGAAATGTTATTATCCAAAAGACCCACCCGCATTTCCGCTAACACAAGCGCCTTAGTGCGGTGACCACTGCGACAATACCCATTCATGAGCGTTTCAATGGCTTCATCAAGCGACACACCGGCTTCAACAACATCTGATAGAAGTTGCCAGATTTCTGCACGGGTGGCGGCCAGAAAGGTCAACTTGCGCTGAAGAAGTGCCAGCCCTCGGGCTGGTTCGCCCGACAGAGCACCCCCACCCGCCGCCGTTCCACTCGTTTTGGCCTGCACCATTGCATCCAATCGTGTGTAGACCGTGATCATCTTATGAAAGATCGTCATGCCGGCGCCTCTGATGTCTTTGATGGTCGTGCTAACACTGGCACGGTCTCGGGAAGAGTTTCGTTTGTGGCTTGTTCATAATCCGCCGCCCCTTGCGCTATAAGCCGGCGAATGCGCGCCATGAGGGGAATGCCTCCCATCCCCCCGTTTGCAACAGACGTGATCCAATGCTGGTGAGCACCGAGTTGATCATGCTGGCCCACAAAGCCACGATAAATATCATCCAAGCGAATGAACTCAGCGGTGGCCCGCCGTCCTGCATATCCTGCCCACGCCGCGCGTGCGGTCTCAGCAGGCGCACCCGCTAACTGCGCAAAAGGCCGCAGACACACATCACAACCCGCACGATGACGGCGCTTCGGGCGCCATGTTGCCGGCGAAACCCGATCCATAAAAATCGCGTCTTGCTCCAACCATTCTGTCACACGCGCTAGTGCAGGCCCCGTCAAGTCTTCTGAACACGCGGGACATAAAAGAGGCACGAGCTTCTGGCGCATGACCAGATTCACAACATCAGGCCCCGTCAATTCCGTGGGCAACACACCCAGCGAAATCAACCGAAATAAAATACCGTTGGCCGAGTTGGCATGAACAGTCGTGTAGATCTTGTGTCCCGATGTCACGAAATGGAGCACTTCGTTCACGTCATCCGCTGACCGAATTTCCGACACCATCCCAATATCAGGGTTCGTGCGCACAAATGTCATCAGCATCTGACTGTAATTGGCGCGGCGTTCCTGCGGCGTTTTCCCTCCCTTTACCGGAAATTGAATCACGCCGTCACCCGACGCAGGATACTCGACTGGGTCTTCAATCGTATACAGCGAGACTTGCCCGCTTCTTTCCTCATACAGACACTCAAGATTGCGCACGAGCGTCGTCGATTTTCCGTCACCGGTCGACCCACCAATAATGACAAGTCCCGCTTCTGATCGCCGCTCGATCGCTAACGCCTCTAGAATATCGTCCTCTAACCCTAAACCCGCAATATCCGCATAATTCTCAGCGTTCGCTTCTGGCAACAGTCGCAAATTGAGAAAATTCTGCACATCACCATGCCAGGCAATTTGACCACGCATCGCCGCAATTCCCTTTGGCATGGCGGGTAGTTTTTGCGCCTGACCAATCGAAAAAGGAGCGGGCTGTCCTTTTATCAGTGTTGCTTTCCCGTCACCGCCGTCACGATGACCGTAAATCCAGGCAATCGCTTCCTTAACTTCATCAACTTGCCATTGCGATCCATGCGTAAATTCACCCGCCCCTACTTTAATCCGCAATAATCCGTGCGTGGCTCGCTCAACGAGCTTAATGTCAGAGGCCCCCAGCGAGGCTGCTTCCGCCAAAGCCTTTTGAAGTCGAATTTGCCCTGATGTTGGACGATGCGTTACCATAGCGTCGCTTGATCGACCATAAAATGCCGCCATTTCCGCAAGTGACACGGCGCGGCGCATGGTTTCGTCTGGTAGTACATAATCTTTACGCAACTGCACCAACTCCGCAGCAATGTCCGCAGTATGATAAGCACGGACAAAGCACACTGAACCATCTTCGAGGACAGCACATGACTTCCGAAATATCTCAGTGCCGATATCAAAAGCTCCTCCCTTCGTCACCGTCGGCACTTCCGGCCCGGTGAGCGCCGCCAGAAACTTTTTCGCCTTATCACTCCAGCGCTGTTCCGTCGCCTCGTCCTCTCCAGGCTCGCGCATGTCCGTCGGAACAAGCGCCCGAACGGGAATCGCTGACGAAATCGGAGAACGATCAGGGCTGATGCGCGTCGCATTAAAGTCACAAATCTGCACGTCTGCCTCTTTCCGCGCCATGTCGCTATGATTGGCCATCACGCTCATCCCTCATCTGTCACGTTGTAAACATCCCACCGCAGATCAACGGGCGAGCTGTCTGTCACAAACGGGTATAGTTCAGAACCATGGCGTCTGTTATCACCTTGAAGCACTGCTGGTTCACTGGATGACCGTACCTGCTGATCGTCTTGGGTCTTGCCGTTATAGTGGTCACGACGCATAGGACATCCTTTTACGATTGAATGAACAGAAGTTCTCTGATGATAGAGGGGAGACTGGCCGACCCTCACAACACCTGACAGGGCAGTTGACGATTAGTGGTAAGCACGTTAGGTTAAAAAAATGAATGACGAACCTGATCTTCACGAATTGGCAAAACAATTTGCCGTGCTGGAGGAACGCATGAAGACGAAGCATGCCGAAACTGAAACAGTGCTCGAGCGATTGAATGCTGCCTTTGAACGCCTTCGGGCGGATATAGAAGTTAAAATGAGCAGCATGAAAGAAGATGCCGCGAAACGCGATACCGACAATATTAAACAGATGACGGATATCAAAGAGAGACTGTCGAAACGCGATACCGAGTTTGCAAAATTTGAAACGCGAATGATTTTCCTGACGATTGCTACAATTAGTGCCGCGACAGCGATCATTGCCGTTATGATTAATATGTAACCTTACCCTTACATGTGATTTCTCAGAAACCAACTTGCCGTGCTGAAGGAACGCACGACCAACCATGCCAAAAGAATCGGTGGCGTCAATTGTGCAGCCGACGGCACGCCTGTTCATAGACGATTTGAGCGGTTGAGGGCGATCTGCAGAGCGGTATCTCATTCGCCGCCCTCCCAAACGGTGGGCACGTTGTAAACATCCCACCGCAGATCACCAGGCGAGCTGTCTGTCGCAAACGGGTATATTTCCACAGCATCATTATCAGGATCGCGAATTTCCACACCGGCTGATGTGACGCTCTGCACGATCAAACCGCTCGGGAGCACATCGTTTAAAGTCACATGAAGGGGCGGATCGACCTCAGGTTGACAAACAGCATCAAACGTCGCCTCTGTTTCGGATATCGGGTCGTCGCTGCCTCCCTCCGGAGAACGGGGAATGCGGATGAGCACTTCACGAGATTCCTGAAGGACGATTGTCCAATCGCGATCCCCACGAACAGCATAATTGACCGAGAGTGTGGGTGGGGCACAATCAGGGTCAATCGGCAATGTGTTATGGGGCAGTGATGCGGGTTCAGACACCCGGACATCGGTTTCATCGGGCGTCTCAAGCCCGGGCGGAGATGGTTGATCGACTGTCCGGCGTGGCGTAATGGCGGCATTGTCATCGTCTGTGCTGAGCGATGAGTCGCTTTCGCGATCTGGTTTTGTCACGGGCGGTGCCGCAGCACTCTGTTGTGCGAATTCAGCACTCCGTAAGTCGGCTTCAACCTCTCGCAACTCATTACGCAATCGTGAAAGCGTAGCGTCAGTTTCCGGTTGTGCCGGGCCTTCCTCCAACCGCGTAATACGAGTCTGGAGATGTGTGACATCCTCCCGAAGACGGGTTACCGTCTGATCAGACGCAGACCCACTCGTCGAAACATCCGGAGACACCGCTAAGGCAAGTGTTGTATTGAGCTTCTCTTGAGCGCGAAGGAATTGGGCGATGGTCTCGGCACGTTCAGTGCACAATGCCAAGACCTCGCGTTCGACCGCGGCGGTTTCTAACGGGAGCATTTCTGCCCACGCTTGTCGCAAGAGTTGTGCAGGACAATCGCCTAAAGTTGCCCGGTCATCACGTGCTTGAAAGGTCGCGCCGATTGGTTGTTGCGTTAAAGCGGGAGAAAAGAAACCCAAACTGACAGCGACGGGAATAGCAAGAAACGTTGAATGCAGTAAGAACGTGAATCGGGAGTGACCAGCAAAACAATGTCTTGCGAAAAACATGTCTGTCTTGAGAGAACGTGATAGCCAAAGGCTTGTCACTGATGTAATGTTACGATAAATTAAATAGAAATACCGTAAAATCTGGATCACATTATGACCGAAACCGCGTTTGATACCCACCGGGAGTTTCAGCGACTCCGAGATGCCGGCTTTGAAGACGAAAAAGCCGAAGCCATTATTCATTCCATGAATGCTGTATTGATTGGGGGCGTGGCGACGAAAACCGATATTGAGCAACTGAAGACAGTGACCACGGCCGAAATTAAAAGTCTGAAAATGGCGACCACGGCCGAAATTGAGGGCCTTAAATCGGCGACCAAAACCGATATCGAGCAACTGAAGACAGTGACTACGGCCGAAATTGAGGGCCTTAAAGCGGCGACCACGGCCGAAATTGAAAACTTTAAAGTGGCGACCACGGCCGAAATTGAAAACTTTAAAGTGGCGACCGAAGGCGAATTTAAAGCCCTCAAATCGGATATCGCGTACTTGAAGGAAACGGCCGCGACGAAAGCGGAACTCAGCAAACTTGAAGCAAAACTGGCACAGTCTGAAACCCGAACCACGCGATGGATCATTGGAACCGCCATTGCCATCGCCGGCGTGCTGATCGTCTATTTTCAGTTTATTTTCCCCGGAACGAACTAAGTCTCCTTCCAGAAACGTATAAACGATACGCCGGATACCCGCGAGCTTGAGAAACGAATTGCCGTACTGGAGGAGCGGATGAATGCCAAACATGCACAAACCGAAACAGCACTTGAGCGAATGAATGCCGCCTTTGAACGCCTTCGTACTGACATGGCGAAGCGCGATATAGAAACGGCAAAACGTGAAATACGCTTGATTGGAATCATGATTGCCTTGTTTGCTGTTTGTACCGGCATCCTCGCTGCCTTGATCAACGTCTCGTCTTAACGTATTTCCACTGAACAGACGGCTTGCACATCGCATGATGTCACGATAGATATGAGAAATATACCGAATCACAGAATGGCTGACGCGGGAAGGGGCAGAGTTGCGAAGATGAAGACCGATATTGAGCCATTGAAAACAGCGACTAAGACCGAAATTGAAAACCATACAATGGCGATCAAAGGCGAATTTAAAGCCCTCAAATCGGATATCGTGTACTTGAAGGAAACGGCCGCGACCAAGACCGATATCGCGTGCTTGAAGGAAACGGTCGCGACGAAAGCGGACGTGGCACAGTCTGCAACCCGAATCATACGATGGATCATTGGAACCAGAATTGCCCTCGCTGTCGTGCTCATCGTCTATCTTGAGTTCATTTTTCCCGGAACGAACTAAGTCTCGTTCCAGATATTCATATGGTCCCACCCTCATTGATCCTCCTCCGTCAACGCAGCGTCCACGACCGTCCAGTGCAACGTCACCATCACGCCATCCCGTCGTGTAATATGAATCTTATCTCCAGAACTCGTCCAGATCATGGCTCTTTGAGCTGAAGGAGTTTCCTGCGGTATTTGAATAAGACCTGTGGACGACCCCAACAAAGGTGGGTGAAACAGACTCCCCACCGGTATGCCAGCTAATTCCGCGACCAGTGGTTGTGTCAGTAGCTTGTCGTGAAATAACGCTAATGCAGACGGTGAGGCGCTTGCCTCTGAAACCGCAGCCGAAAATTGCCCTTTTGCGACCACCCAGAACATATCCGGAAAGCGAAACTGTAAAGTGCCTTCGCGTCGATGCAAATAAGCCACCTCTGAAACATCGTGACCATTCAGCACCCAAAACTGTGCTAAAGGGGCATAGAAGATGCCTGTCTTCGTATCACCATTAAAGTTAATTGTGATTTCGTGACCGCTGGATTGCACAAACGTGCGTTCGACCTGATCAAGCCACGCTTCTGCGCTGTTAGGCGCTGGTACTGGTGCGGAAAGCACCATGGTTGCCGACGTCAACGATGTGACCAGAACGCTCGCGCGTAATGCGTGGTAACACCGATCGGTCAGACGTGAGCGTCGTTTGACAAAAAGTGATTCTAGTGATACAATACACGCATAAATAACACGCCGGACACTCGCGAGCTTGAGA
Organism: Aestuariivita sp.; assembly: GCA_026710055.1. Taxonomy (GTDB): domain Bacteria; phylum Pseudomonadota; class Alphaproteobacteria; order Rhodobacterales; family Rhodobacteraceae; genus JAPORY01. The sequence continues at coordinate 48,357 of JAPORV010000439.1, read as the reverse complement.
AACGAATTGCCGTACTGGAGGAACGTATGAAGACCAATCATGCTCAAACGGAAACAGCGCTTGAGCGAATGAATGCTGCTTTTGAACGCCTTCGTACAGATATCGAAGTTAAAATGAGCAGCATGAAAGAAGATGCGGCAAAGCGTGATATCGAAGCGGCAAAACGGGATGCCGACGCCGCAAAACGTGAAACACGCATGATTGCTATGATGATTGCGTTGTTTGCGGTCTGTACGGGCATCCTCGCTGTCTTGATCAGCGTTCCGTCTTAACGTATCACGCCAATAAATGTCTTGATGACCTGACTTTGTCGTCAATAGACCACTTCTTTTCCTTCTTTTCTCACAAGAGAGAACACTCACACGTGAGAGCGTATTTCCGCTGAACAGGCGGCTTGCGCATTGCACAATGTTAAGATAGGTATAAGAAATATATTGGGGTACAGAATGGCCGATACAGCTTTTGATACACACCGAGAATTTCAAAGACTTCGCGATGCCGGCTTTGAAGATACACTCGATAAGAAAATAGACGCCAAGATTGATACCCGCCAAATCCTTTTGCGCTCGGAAATAAAAGCCATCTTCAGGCGGCACACCAACTTTGTTTTGACCGGCCTTCTTGCCTACGTGATCAGCATGTTTACCCTCGTGTTCACGTTGCTGGGATAATCCCTTCGTTCGCTGAAACCCACGCATCTCCATCACCCTTACTTTGAATTAACGCTATCGTTTTGTGACGGTTGTGGTTCAGAACCATTCGGGCCACCATATTTGTGCGCATTCGGTGTCACTAAATCCGGACGCAAGATACGATTGCCGGGATGTTGCGCAATGAGGTCGTAGTACGTGTTCGCCGTTTGCGCTTCATTAATTTCAAGGCCGAGTTCATCCGCGCTCGGAAAGTCCGGACAAAGGTCGTAGACAGCGCGAGGAATATCGTACTGCAAATGGCCTGCCTTACTCGGATAGTATAAATGAGATTCAGAACGACGCGGTTTCTTACGCCATTGTAAGAGTCTACCTGATTCACCATCATATAGAGGGAAAAGACCTTCACGGATGCCGTAGACTTGACGTTTAAACGTCATTGCGGGATACCAGTGTGTGGTGTGTCGAATCTCAGCAAAAAAGTAGCGGCGGTTTCCAATCGCGTACTTACCACGATAGTTGGTTTTACGATCCGGTGTACACGACACGAAAAAACCGTTTGCGCGAAACACAACAATTTCAAGCGTATGAGCGGGATAGTTCTTTAAAAAATCATAGCGGCTCCGGTCATTCACAAAAACGGCATTCCTAAACAAAACGGGTTGGTCTTTTGACAGAATGTTAACTGGAGGATGCCGGTAGGGCGGGTAGTCATTCACCTCTTTATTACTCATGGGAACAATGGCCGATTCAACATCAATCGGGAGCGGCGTGAACTCTTCATGAGCCAACGTCGGTGACGCGACCATGGCCAAAATAATTGCCATTTGCACAAATAACCACATAACAAATCTCCACCAATTACAATTAAACCGCCATCACGCTATCATCTCCGATCAGCTTCAGTAGTCAGTATTTCCGTTCTCATTACCCACACTCGGATCACTATCATCTGAATCAATGCCGACGCTGACACCATCATTATCATTATCTGTATAGCCTTCCTCCGATTCTGATGGTGGCGTACAGGTATTGCTGATCTCATGCCAGTCACGGGAGAGTGTCACTGCATCCCACCAGCTGGTACTGGTGGGACCAGCATCGTATGCGGCCGCCGCGGCGTCCACTGATCGGCTAACAGGAACAGGTGATTGCTGGGCGCTGACGGAAGTGCACAAAAGACGCCCTGCCTCCGGAAGCGTCCCGCAAGCGGGGGTAGGCGTGCCGGGATTGTACCAGCTAAAGCTCCGCCCTTCGGTAATCGCACCGACCTCCCCTGCTGGACAGGCACCGCCGTCGCGGGTTTGTGTGTCACTTGCGGCCACCGGTGCCGCACAGTTGGTCATGACCACATACCAATCGCGCACAAGAACAACACGATCAAGCCCCGTCCCGCTAGCATCATACACCGTGCCTGCTTCCGTCGGGTTAGAGATGTCCGACAACCGTCGGTTCCACGCCGATTTATGTTCATTGTCGGAAACAGCCCACTGGCGATCTTGCCATTGTAAATTACGTGCCTCAATAATCGCGCCTGTATACCCGGCGGGACATGCCGGACCCGGCCGGTATTGCGTTCCTGTCACCCAATCCAGCCGAAAACAATCATCATCAATATGACGAACTTCCATCTCATCAACCGGCCAACCTGGTGGATAAGTCACCGTTTGCACATACCCATAACGATCACCGAGGTTAAAACGCCCGCCATGCGCCGCCGTACAGCGAGGGTATCCCCAATCATCTGCTTCGCGGTCAGGGATGGGCGGAGCATCAGAGGGCGGAATTGTGCCGGGATTGCAAAAAAGTGTTGTTTCGTCCCACACAGCATGCGGCTCTCCAGGTGGAATAATCACACCAAGATCGCTGGTGCCGGGACGAACAGGCACGAGGTCAATGCGAAACTCATCCACTGGATCATCCTGTACTTCCCGAAATCGAAATGTCCGCACATGCTTACCTTGAACAGCTTGACCAGCCACTGTTGCAGGGCAGTCCGCCGTACGAACCGCATCCAATGTTCGCGGCTGTCGGCAACTTGATGACGTTAAAAACGCACCGTCAGCAACATTTGAGTCGTTCACAGATGGTAAGGCAGCACTTTGTCCCAATAACGGCTCACCACGATCAGGATGTGGGTCACCAGCATCTGTGATCGCATCAGGTGGGACAATGTAGACCGAATTACGTCTCATCCAGGATAATTTTCGAACGCCGATTTCATTCGCTCCCGTGCACGCCTCCAGAATCGTACCAAATTTGGTCTTAAACCGCAGTGACAACGTGAAGGCCAATGCACCAGTGGGAACCGCGCTAAAGCAGGTCACAACAGTACTGTCGCTGGAAATATCCTCAAGCCGGCCGTCAGACCGCTGTAGCTGCCGCGCGGTGGTAACAACACGTGGAATGGATTCGTCAAAAGCGTATTGTGCTTCAGTCTTTGCTTTCCATGCTCGGACGGTGCGCTGTACCATCCCTGGTGTCCACCGATCTCTGATGACTGTTGGATCAAGCCAAATCAGAATAACGGCCTGCCGTCCCGTGCCGCAGGCGCGTGCCTTCACAAAACGATGCCAGGATGCGTCAATCGTGCTGTCGTGAAGAATGCCGTCAACCCAATAGCTGCTGATCGCGTGAACAGTGGGAGATGTCGTTTGCAGCTGCGTGAGAATGTTCGCGTCTGTATAACGCCAGTCATTAAGTGTATTCTGTGTACGCAAATGTTGCGCTAAATGATCCCATAAAGGCGGTGGTAATACCGTTAACGCTTGCCGAAGCCGATCGCGTGTCTCTGTGACGAGACCCACGTACGTGAGTGCGGTGCGTCGGTCGGCTTCACACAAAGCGCGATGCGATCCATCATCGCCAAATATTAATTTTCCGGACTCTGTTAAGCGCGGTTTATCACAATCAATACCAAGTGTGTCTTGGGTTTGTGCGAACGTTTGAGCCGGCAGGCTCATCAGCAATATGATCGCTGTCAGCGCAAGCGCTTGCACCCGAAAGGATGATGTGGTAAAGATATAATCATCATTGATGTTAAAGGGAATTGCATGGCTGATGTCGCGGTCAATACGCTGGCAGAAACGCGAAAATTGACGTCCGCAGGCTTCACGCAACAACAAGCGGAAGCCACGGTAGAGGCGATTCATACCATCGCTACGAATAACGTGGCGCAAAAATCTGATATTAAGCTTGTGAAGAAAGATATCACAACATTGGAATCCAAAATTGATACAATGAGTTTGAAGGTCACCTTTATGATATGGGTCATTGGCGTTATGATAGCTCATAATGTCCTCGGCTTTACACTTTTGCAGTTTTCGATTATGAACCAATAATATCCTCTGCTTATTTTCGGGGGTTAAAATTAACATTACTTCCCGCCCTTAAAATCAATCATCGGAATTTGTCGCGGATATACTGATGTGAGCATCATGTTTCCTGGCTGACTAAAGTGAAGCGGCATGAGCAACGGAATACGTGCCACGCGTTCAAAGACATCGCGAGGGGTGCCCGGTTCCGATATCGTCATTTCACGATCCACCAGACGAACAGAATCGGGCGCATGAGCCCACAAAATAGCTAGTTGAGACCGTAAGCTCTCCAGATCAATTGATCCAAAGTCTGTTGTCTCATTTGCCTCAATAAAAGGTAATTCAGCTGTTTTGTACAACACCAAACCGCCAGTATCGGTGCGATGAATTTCGTGCGGCCATGTGCCGATAGCCTGATGAGCAGCCGATTGCGCGAGAACCGTATTACGCCCTGGGGTGGGGCGAAGTTGGCGCCAGATCACCAGGGGTTGCGTCGCAACAGATGTCGGTGCTGCGACTGGCAACGCCAGCTCTTTCGGGACATGGTTTGTTAATGCGCATCCGCTGGATTGAACATCCCACCCCACAATGCGGGGCCACCAATCTGTCAGACCGGTCAGGCAAACATTTCCAAAAGCGCCTGGAGAGGGTTGAACAGTAATCATGTCAGGGGGTGCGGGTGGCGGTTCTTTCAGCCATTCCTGCATAAACGGAATGATGCCAAAAAACCCCACAAACAGGGCGCAGGCGGCGGCTGATCCCCAACCAATGAGGGGGAGTGGAATGTGTTTTGGTGCCACAAAATGCGGATGATCATGATGTCTTGCAACAAAATTTACATCACATAGTGGCACCGTTTGCGCGACATGCGAAAACCCCTCAATCATTGCACCGCGATGCGTTTGATCGGGCTGTAGCGATCTATGTTCGGGCAACCACCGAACCGCTAACCCCGCAATCTCAGTTGTTTCCATCTCGCGTTGAAGCAACGCCAAGGCTTCATCAGCGGTGTCAAGAATATGTTCGGTCTGAGGGCGCGGCACAATGGTGAGCAGATCATCAGAGTTGTCATCATTCTCCTTAAGATCCGCGATGGCCACCCACAAACGCGGCGGACGGTGGGGCGCGGGTATTTCCGTTATAAACACCCACGTACCAGCCATTACAGCATCCTGTGCGATAAGGTTTGTAGCCAAATTAACCAACAATGATCCTGGCAGATCGCCCTGCTGGGCATCCCACAAAGACGGCGATAGTTTAGCACGACGAAATTCCATCCGCAAAACGGCAGGAGCCTGTCTGCGCAATGCAGGCGCTTCAGCGCCAGATACCACGTCCCATGTGAGACCGCCAACAAGTCGGGTGCCGTCGGGAGCGACAGCAGTGACAAGGTTTGATGAGATCATGTCAGTACTGTCTGCCGGCTGTGCGGGTACAGACTGGATCGCGTCCGGTGCCCGTGCAGACCGGTTCGGCTGCGGAACCTTGAGTAGCGCACGGGCGCGTTGAAAAAAGGCGGCCGTCGTCATGTGTTGTCTCTCCGGCTCGCAATGAGTGTGGGGCGAACCATCAATACCATGCGGACTTTCCGTCGTTTTGCTTCGGTTTTTCCACCCAATCCAATACGGCGAAAAAATCCGGCGCCGCTATCACCCTGTTCTGCGATGTCTTGTTCATATCCCGCCAACACCAGCGTTTCGCCTGGCGATAACACGGTCTCGTTTGTAATTTGTCGATTATCAATTGTGGGAGCTTGTATCGTCCCTGTGCGGGTCAGTACATCGGGATCAAATCCGCGAAACGCCCGTTGTGAAAACGTCAACGAAAGATGAATTTGTCGATGGTCAACCAATCGGGGAAGTGCGGCTAGCGTTAAGCCTGTTTCCATCTCGCCGATTTCATAAGTCACCGTCCCTGGATTATCATCGTCAGCCCGCTCCCGAGTGACACTGCGAATATAACTGCGTTCTTCGGTCAGACCAATCGGAGTGATCACCCCGGATTGAGCCACCGATGACGCTAGACGATAGTCCACAACAGCACTGTTACGTGCGAGTGCTTCAAAACTAAAAAAGCTGTTGCCCCGTGAGAGAACAATCCCGCCACCGGCTTGCCCGGCCAGAAACGACGATAACCCGCCCACAGAACTTCGAAACGCAATATCTGCTGTTACATCACGCCCCGCAAATTCGCCCACGCGAAGCCCGTCAAGAGCCGTACTGACACCGAATTCATCCGCTTTATCGCTATCCACAAAGTACACCGCAACATCGAGGCCAATGCGTGTCTTCGCAGTCGTTGCCACATCATCCAAAACGGCACGAATGGCGGCGTGAACGGACGGGGGACCAAATGCATCCACGCGCCCGGTATCGGGCGATAGCGTAATGCGAGCTGGTGGGGGCGCTAACGGCGCCAGCCGTTGCTCAAGATCCGACCATGGATCTAAAGTGAGTTCGGTAGAGAGCGTGTGACCACTTTCGCCGTCCGTGCTCCGTGTAAAGCGAGTAGCACCCAACGGCAAGGATACTCGCCAGGTTGACCGAATCATGCGATCAATCGTGATGATGGTACCGTCATATGACCACCCGACATCCATTCGAGCGGCCAGGCGGTCAAGAAATGCAGATAATGACCCTTCGTAATTCACGCGCATTCTGGTGCCGATCGGCACATCAATCACACGGCTGTCAGCACCGCCCCCAACCACATAACGGGTGCGAATATTAATCGGAATATCGGTAGCGTCGGTCACTGCAGCCGCAATTGTTGTGACGGTGGATTGACCCGGCATCCGCAGGGTAATACCGCGAACACCTTCCACCGCGTCCGGTAAAGGCTCCCCCGACACATCCCCCCGTTCGACCGCCACAGCCGCGCCGTAAAAGGGGCGTTCTTCACGATGAACCTCGCCATTAAGTTGTGACCGTAACAAGTCGTATTGCGCGGCCGACAAGCGTTGACCATCTCGCAAACCCGCGGCCGTTTCCATACGTAGCTCCTGATCACAGGCCGTCATGGAGACGCCTACGATGACCATCAGGCCTGTAAAGAACACGACATTCATAGAGGCCCTCCCAAACGAACGACTGCATTCGGATATAAACGCACCCGCGGCGGGGTGCCATCATGAGCAAGACCGCTCACGAGTTCATCCACCGCTGCTTCAAATTCCGCTTTTAACCGAATAGCGACACTTATTTTCCAGGCATCGGCGGTATCAACAATCACAGTATAGCCGGCTGTTTTCCCCCAACGCCGCAGAATATCCGCCAGATACTCGCCTTTTTTCGCCTCCCAAATGGGAAGTGGGGGTGCGACAGGTTCAGTGACATTCGGAGCCGCAGGAGCCTCGGGAGTCTTGGGTGGTACATCTGCGGCTGGTGTCGACCGTTGCCCAAACGGCCACCAGCTGCTAGCACGAGCGGACGTCGTAGAGGGCGTTTTTTGAGGATCAGAAGCCTGTTCTGTATTCGCCGGTTTAGTGACGGCGCAAGGTAATTGAATAGTCGCTCCCACGCGCAATCGTTTTGGCTGAATGCCGGGATTGACGGTCGCAATGTTCTTCCACTTAGTCGCCGTACCCAGTGTGGCCGCGGCAATCTTGCCCAACGTATCGCCTTGTTTAATGGTATATGTGCAGGCGGTCTGAGGGAGGAGACTCGCCGCCTGCACTGCGGTATCCTGAGAAGACTTACGACGTGGTACACCCGTGTCACGTCGTGTCTGCGCAGCAAAGCGCTCGTTGGTTTGATGCGTGGCATCAGCCAGATAAACCGGGGAGACATAACGTTGCCAGTCAGGACACTGAATCAGACCTCGTGATGCGCGCACCACGGGATCCGTCCCTGCGCTCCCGGACGAGGTGGGTGATGCCGACACCGCTCCCGACATGAGCGCTAGAAAAAAAATCACTTGACAGACCTGCACCCCCTGCCCGTATGATAACAGCCATGATGTATCTTTTTGATATCGCTCGTTCATTAACAGGCGCTTGCGCCAGTGACATCTCATCTGGTGCCAAAATGCCACGCGGGGCGATAAAAATAATAAAGAGGGCTTGTCAGCGCGATACCGCGCTGAATCACATACGGCTTCGCGGCTTCGCGGCTTCGCGGCGCGCGTGGCGCAAGATTGTGTATTTATCCGTCATGTCAGCGGTATAATTCCAAAAAAAAGGGGCTGCAAGCCCCTAACATCAGAAATTGTCTTTATTTTGGTCGGGGACCGCCCGGTGAGCCGATATTTAAGCCTTCGGCTCACCGATATGCGGTGCTTTTGAAGCTCACAGCAGCTCAAAAACATCCTCGTTAAAAAGAAGAATGTCGTGTGAACCAGAAAAAGATCACACGACACCCCCCATACACCAAATAAACAAATAACGGATTATGCAGGGGTCGTCAAGTCAAAAATTCGCGTCATAGCAAAAAAAACTGAATTTTTCTGGTCACACGTCTCATAACAATAAGAGACACTCCCATGACACCTCTCATTACTGGTACCTACAACACCGACTTCACCGATCACGTGCAATCCTTCGTGCCAATCATCGGCCAATTCTTCGCCCTCCCGACAGAGGTCTCCAAATCCATCGCCATTGAATGTGCCTGCGCAAGTTTGCGCCTCATGGGCGCATCAGAAGGCGCCATTGCCTACTATCGTGAGCTGGCAAAGTGGACAGAACATCGTGCATGGCAGACATCATTTGTCGGTGCCATCAACTGGCGGCGACAATGCGATCTCGCTCGAGACCTCAACATAACCGAACGAACCGCCCGACGATATGAAAAACTCCTGGAAAGCCTCGGTGCAATCGCCCGCACAACCGCCGCCAACGGCTATCGCGGGCACCGATCTGGCACTACTACTCCCATCGCCGGTATTTCCCTTGAACCTTCAATCGCAAATTTTGGCGCATATTCCTTGCTGAATGCGGAAGTGGCCAAAGGCAACTCAGCGCATTACGCGCTGGTCATCACGATTCAACTGACCGAACGGCGTCTGATGCTTCTGCACACCCACCTTTCTGATCAGGACATCAATGACGAGTTGGAGAATGAATATGTCATCTTAAAAGAACAGCATCGGCCTGCGGGGTTACGAACCGGGACGATCGAACAGCTCTCAACATACCACACCGCGTTGCTCTCTCTCGAACAGCGCCTCCGCGCGGCTGTCGCAGACGCTCACAACATGGCATCTTCCGACACGACTGAATCAATAGAAACCGCTCAAGAGCCCGCTAACCTTCACCATCCTGAGAAGCAGGATCATCACGAAGAATCTACCGTGAAATCACCCAACCTTGAGGTACCCATCAGCGACGATACGGTGGAGAAACATGATGCCACGGACGAACGACCGCATGAATCCAGGGCGGAACATACGCCTCAAATAAGCGTCGCACCGGACAATAGAGTCCGCCGCACCGGACAGGAGAGTCCGGTGCCACTACAAGAAGAAATTTATAAAGAATCCTGTAATGACACCGGATCTGCACAGCCTATCGTCACATCAGCCCCCTGCCCCACTCCATCAGCAATGACATCGCAGAGAGAAAATGTCATCTCGCCACACTCGTTCAACGATCTGGTCGGAAAATGCCATACGCTTAAGAACAACGGCCCGTTGAATACCGATGTAATGAAGATCCTAGCGAACGGTGGCTATCGTGAACTCGCCTCCGACGATGCGTTGCTCTATCTGGATCACTTCTCAGACTGGGAAAACGCCATCTATATGATCTTGCGGGAGCTCGATATTCACCGATCCGCATGGCGCGAAGCCTGTCATGTCATGGGAGACGCAGTGGCCGCCATTGCGCTTCTAGTGATTGACCGTAATCGGTTTCATCCCGATACACCAATCACCAACCCTGGCGGTGCATTACGGGCCTTTACACACTGTGCCCGCGCCGGACAGCTCGATCTGACACGATCCGTCATGAGCATTATCTCCCGCGAACGTTCCGGACGGCAACCGCGGCGGACTGAGCATAACGATAGCCGCCCCGCGCCCAAAGTGGCAAAATGGAACCAGGTTCAGCACATCATTGCGCGGCAGTTCCAACACCCCTCCCCTCCTTCTCAAAATTAAGGATCACCCATGATGAATACATCTGACTTTTCCACTCCCATCGCTGAACAGATCTGGGACATGAAATACCGGCTCAAAGACAGCACAGGCACCCCCATTGATACGACCGTTGCTGATACATGGTCACGAATTGCGCGGACGTTGGCGCAATGCGAAACCTCTCCCCTTCAATGGGAAAAAACATTCGTTGAAGCACTCACCGATTTTAAGTTCCTGCCCGCAGGTCGTATTGTAGCGGGTGCGGGCTCAAAGCGCACTGTCACCCTCTTTAATTGCTTTGTTATGGGCACTATTACCGACTCACTAGCAGGCATCTTTGAAGCCATCAAAGAGGCCGCGTTGACTATGCAACAAGGCGGTGGGATTGGCTATGACTTTTCAACGCTACGGCCGAAAGGGGCGCCCGTGAAAGGCGTCGGTGCCGATGCGTCAGGTCCGTTAAGTTTTATGGATGTCTGGGACTCCATGTGCCGCACCATCATGTCCGCAGGATCACGCCGCGGCGCCATGATGGCCACACTGAGATGTGATCATCCTGACATCGAGGACTTTATTACGGCAAAATCGGATCCTGCCCGTCTCCGGATGTTCAATGTCTCTGTTCTCGTGACAGACGCTTTCATGACCGCGGTCAAAACCAATCTGTCCTGGGACCTGGTCTTTGACGGTCGCACTTATAAGACGATTCAAGCACGAGATCTGTGGAACGCGATCATGCGCGCGACCTATGAATATGCCGAACCGGGCGTGATTTTTATCGACCGCATTAATGAGACCAATAATCTCGCCTACGCAGAAACCATTGCCGCCACAAATCCCTGTGGGGAGCAACCCTTACCACCGTATGGGGCCTGTCTCCTGGGATCCATCAATCTCGCCAAACTCATTGATCATCCGTTTGAAAATACCGCAATGCTTAACGTCAAGCACCTTACCGCATTAGTTGCAACTGCCGTGCGCATGATGGACAATGCGATTGATGTTTCACAATTTCCACTTCCAGCGCAAGAAAAAGAAGCAAAAGACAAACGCCGCATTGGTCTCGGTGTGACGGGTCTGGCTGATGCGCTTTTGATGATCGGCGTGCGCTATGGGTCAAACGAAGCCGTCACATACACCAACGACTAGATGAAAGCTATCGCGAACGCAGCGTATTTGGCGTCAGCACAGTTGGCAAAAGAAAAAGGCCCCTTTCCGCTTTTTAATCGCGACCAGTTTCTCTCCTCTGCAACTCTGCGCGCTCTAAACAAAAAGGTGATTCACGCTGTGCGTCAAAATGGACTGCGGAATGCGCTTCTCACCTCCATCGCCCCAACGGGAACAATTTCACTGTACGCTGGAAATGTCTCATCTGGCATTGAGCCCGTGTTTGCCTATGACTACACCCGTCAAGTGCTGCAACACGACGGTACAAAAATTGAGGAAAATATCGTTGATTATGCCGTACACATGTATCGCAAGAAATATGGTGAGCGGGAATTACCTGAATACTTCGTCAATGCGCAAACGCTCACGCCCACAGATCATATCAAGATGCAGGCCGCCGCTCAGAAATGGATTGATTCCAGTATTTCCAAGACCATCAACTGCCCTGCCGATATCAACTTTGACGCCTTTAAAGATATCTACATGCAGGCGTGGGATACCGGCTGTAAAGGCTGTACAACCTATCGCCCGAATGCGGTCACTGGATCTATTCTCAGTGTCCCCGGAACAGAGATATCAACGGACACAATCGCCGTCGTTGATGGGACGGATGACGTCGTTCCACGGCATACTGATAATGACATCGTCAATATCTCAGAGCCGCTCAAGCGTCCCGATACGCTCATGGGACACACTTATAAAGTGAAATGGCCAGAAAGCGAACATGCACTATACATCACTGTTAATGACATTCTTCAACATGACCACCGTCGTCCGTTTGAAGTCTTCATCAACTCTAAAAACATGGAACATTTTGCCTGGACGGTCGCTCTCACGCGCATGATCTCGGCGGTGTTTCGCAGAGGTGGTGATGTGTCGTTTGTTGTTGAAGAACTCAAGGCCGTTTTTGATCCACGCGGGGGCGCCTGGATGGACGGCAAATACATCCCATCAATTCTCGCGGCGATTGGCAGGGTTATTGAACATCATATGAGAGCAACCGGGTTTCTGCAAAATAAAGAAATAGGACTGAAAGCCCATCAAGAGTCACAAGTTGAAAATGTGGACAAACCGCCCTGCTCACCATAAACATTTTTTCGTATTAGCCCCCATCGGCGTCTTGAGGCCCTTGCTTTACGGTCAACGGGTCATGTTGACCCGTCTAAAGAGCGGTTCAAGCAACGCTCTAGTGTTGAGCGAGTGAACGCGGCGTTAAAGGACAGCTATGGGGGTCGTCATCTCCGGGTTCGGGGTGCGGCGAAGGTTGCGTGTCATTTGTTTTTCGGTATTTTCGCCCTGACTGTTGATCAGTTGCTCAGACTGCGCACCTGACAGCCCCCTTCATTCTGTTTTTGGCGTTGAGGCACATGCCCTCGATGGGTTCCGCTTACGCAGATGTTCGTACTCTGCCCGATATGGTGATGATGTAAGCTTATTTTGTCGAATAAATCGGCTCAGCAATTCCCGCTAGAATATTTTTTCTTTTATTTATATAATTAGTATCTGCTAAAAAACCCCTAAATTCACTGGTAAAATGTTGAAAATATGTACTTTTCTGATGCGTTTGCCCCGGCAAAGATTTCCAATATTTGGTACAATTTCTTAATATCTTACAAGATTTCCATTGAATCAACCAATCTTCGCTAAATGGAAGAAAAGGCATCCACATATTTCAGTTAAGTTAACACGTTTAAAAATATACTTTTATGCATGGTAAACTCTTGAAATTTGAGAAAAATAGAGGTTTTTTAACAGACACTAGCTATTAGTATTCCGTAATTGTTTGAAATCTTGGATGCTGATGGGCAAGCGTCGATGGGTCATGAGTGGTCTCTTGCGATCCCCACAATAAAGACGGGTGGCTTTTGCCTCTTCAAGATCATTATGATAGTCCCTTGTGAAGAATACGTGTCTGTTTGTCCTGCGTATCTTGAAATGTCAATACATTCTGACAAACTCACCTATTCTAAAATATTAATGAAGTTTACAGCTGTAAACCCTATGCTCGCTCATCATTTACCCTGAGTTTAATTGTTTACTCAAATAGTAAATTCGGAATTTTCTTTTCTTTTATATTTCCAAACAAATCAATATCACACTAATCATAATTTTAAACCGAATATCAATATTCTGTAAAGTTTACATTTGTAAACTTTGACCCCCCTACCCGCTTTGTATTTGATGTTTGTAAATGCTCAATGTTCAGTTCACATCTTCACCGGCTTCAATTTCGCTTAAGTTTACAGCTGTAAACTCTTTGATCCTCCACCGATATTATATGCATATTTATCAGCACAATATTCGCTATTATCGAAGGCATTATTTTAAACGCCAAATAATCTTACAAGACTTCCGTTAAGGATAATTTTTAGGCATTCATTTCCAAATTACTAGAGTTTACAGCTGTAAACTTTAATGATATAAATCGCTGATTATTTAAATGCGGGATAATCTGCGTTGCTTACGACACGAAATCATGCGATTTACGAGTTACAGGAGTAAAAGATGGCGTTCATTTATGTTTCGAACAAAATCAAAGAAGGTACTTTCTTTGCAGGCCGAACTCTATCGGATGCAGCACGCCGAGCGACAGAAGCTCGCATTGGGTATATTTCTGCCGATAGCGTTATTCCAATCGGGGGAACTCACCAGTATATCGTTTACCGCGACGTTGATCCAGAACTATTCTGGTTTGCTCAACTTGCACACACCATGCAAGATAACGAAAACTTTGGCTGGGGTAATACAAAAGCTCAAGCTTGCGGATTTTTTCAGAACCCAGAGATCGCTGCTTGAACATCATTAGGGCAAGGAGCAACGATTTCCATATCATTGACATGACAACCTTGATAGTTCATTGAATATTTCCTCACGCAAACAAAATTACGGGTGTTAGTTTTAATACCATTAAATATCACTTTAAGTTTACAGCTGTAAACACTTTCAGCCACTGAGAATAAACAAGACAGCGTAACTTGCTTTGTATATAAACATGCGCAAAATGAACCTCATGAGGTTCAAAAATGAACCCCACATACAAATTACTAAATGAAAATATCAATGTAATTAGTAGTGGCAATGATGATATCAAAAAATTAATTTACGGTAATAAAAGCAGTTTACAGTTGTAAACTTTACGAAGTACATGAATGTAAATATAGGTCATAATTTACCGCACATACAAAATATAGAAAAATTGTTGACAATGGCTTGACAGATACTGTACTTATAAGCTAGTGGCAGAATAAATGCGTTATTTGGAAAATTTTAGCAACTAAATGTTACCCGTGACACCGATACAAGTTCAACAGCCATCAGCGCTTGTACGAGAAATTTCTGAACGATTATCGTCAGCAATTCGTGAGCACTTGTTAGCCGCTTTTTCTCCGGAGCAAATTAAAACCCTTCGTATGTTTTCCGCCCCAGAAACGGCTGAGTTACTCGGGGTTTCGGGTCAATTTATGCGCAAATTACATGGCGAAGGAACTCTTGCAGAACCAAAAGAAGTAAAGGCAGGACGAAGATATTACTCCGCACAAGAAATTTTAGATGCTCGGCATATCCTTGAGAAGTCATCGCGTTTACCTGGAAAATATGTGCCCAGACGCAATCGCGGAGATAAACTGCAAATTTTTCAGCTTATGAATTTCAAAGGTGGAAGCAGCAAGAGTACAACAGCTATTCATCTGGCACATTATTTTGCGCTTCGTGGCTACCGAGTCTTGGCCATTGATTTAGATCCGCAAGGTTCACTTACCTCCATGTGTGGTATTAGCCCAGAATTGGAATTTGATGGCTTAACAATTTATGATGCGATTGGATACGATAATCAACATCCGATGCGTGATGTTATCATACCAACATATTTTCCAGGTCTATCAGTTGCTCCAGCCCGACTTGCTTTATCAGAATTCGAGAATGATTCTGCTGTCAATACATCCCAAGAAACACCATTCTTTGAACGACTTCGCTCGGCGCTGAAACAAATTGAAGATGATTACGATCTCATTCTCATTGATAGCCCACCCCAACTTGGTTTTCTCACTATTACCGGAATGGCAACGGCAACATCCATTATCGTACCTTTAACGCCATCAATGCTTGATGTTTCATCAACAGCACAATTTCTAGAACTTTCAGCAGCTTATATGGATGTTATTGAACAACACGGCGCATCACTCAATTATGATTATTTTAAGTTTCTCATCTCGCGTGACGAACCTACGGATATACCCTCACAGCAATTAACCTCCTTCATGCGCGCACTTTTTCATGATCGCGTTATGTCTGCTACAGCCTTAAAGAGCACGGCCATCTCAGATGCAACATTATTAAAACAATCAATTTACGAAGTTGTTAGATCTGAAATGACTAGGGCAACTTATGACCGTGCTAAATCTTCAATGGATGCAGTCGGCACTGAGGTAGAACAAATGATTAAGAAAGTCTGGGGGAGAATCTAATGGCGCGTAAATCTCTCAAAGATATGTCAAAAATCGCAAAAACAATTGTGCATAGCCATAATGAACCAGAAGATCGCATAATTAAACCATCATCTCCGGTCTTAGGAGCATTACAAGGTTCGCTTGCGGCAATTAAAGAAATTGATGTCAATTTAATTGATGATTGGGGACCTATTGATCGTCTTCCGGAATTTATCAACAGTCACTCAAAAGATGATGCTCAAGACTTTCAATCACTAAAGGAAAGTATTCAACTCAGTGGACAGCAAGTACCTATTCTTGTGCGAAAGACAAAGAACCAAACGCGCTATGAAGTAATCTTTGGTCGTCGACGCTTACAAGCTTGTCGTGAACTAAAAATCAAGGTTCGCGCTAACGTGCAAGATCTTGACGATGCGTCCGCTTTGCTTGCAAAAGGTCTGGAGAATGCCGCTCGTCGAAATCTGTCATTCTATGAACGAGCACGATTTGCGGATGAAATCCTACGTTTTGGACATGATACAAAAACAACAATGCATGTTTTGAATGTTTCAAAGTCTGGATTATCACATCTTACAAATATTACAAAATATGTACCCCATGAAGTTGGTAATCAAATTGGTGCTGCACCAAATTCAGGACGTTCAAAGTGGACTACACTTGCGAAGTATTTCAGGTCTGATGTTGTTACGAAAGAGTTTGCAACTCAAATTCTTCATCAATGTCATAATGCCAACTCTGATGAACGATTAGAAACTTTGTTGCGCTCAATTGATAATATCTTTCACAAAGAAAAACTCAATAGTGAGCCGACAATACCGGTGAATGGCGTTTCAATCCAGTCAAACAAACAACAAGTTACCGTGATTGCAAAAAAAACTGGTATCAATGCTCAATTTGGCGAATGGCTAGAAGCTAACCTGCCCAATATCATTCAAAATGCTCATCAAGAGTTTACAGCTGTAAACTCTACAAGTGATTTACAATAATTGATGAAATTAATGAAAGGAGAAAGGTCAATAAAAGAAAACCCCCGAAGCTAAAGTTCGAGGGCTGCTAGTACTTATTCAGCACTTGCTGATGTCTGCGACCAACAGACAACATTCAAAACAATATTTTCTTTTAGCAGTTTCAATAGAACTTTGCAAGCCAAATTCTCATTAAATGAGAAGGGTTTTTTGTTGGCTACTGTTAAAGTAATGACAGAATCAGCACAATCGACATTACCAGACATTGGTATATTGACGATCAATCACACACAGATGAATGAATTACGAAATTCAAGCTGGCAAACCTCATTAAAGCAATCTGCGAAAGTTAGTAGACAACGCAAAACTACCAATGTGCGTCATTTATCTAAGGGTAGGGCGACCGCTGCCATCAAAAGAGTAGGGGCATATATTGGCCTAAAACCTACCACCATGATGCTCATGGATACGCTTCTTTCTTATTCTCAAACAAAAGACTGGGATCACGGAAGAACACCAATTGTCTGGCCATCAAATCAATCGCTCATTGAACGAACTGGGCTATCGCTTTCTGCGGTTAAACGTCATACTCGCCGCTTGGAAAAAATTGGAGTCCTTAATTTCAAAAATAGCCCAAACGGTAAACGCTGGGGAAAAAGAAACGGGGAAGGTATTATCACAGAGGCTTATGGTTTTGATCTATCACCTTTAGCAAAACGAATAGAGGAATTTGAACAATTAGAAGACGAGATTCAAGCCGAGAATGAGCATAGAGATCAACTTCGTAGGCAAATTACAGTCTTACGAAGATTAATTCGCAAGAGTTTAGATGATGCTAAACAATATAGCTCAAATCAAACTTGGGTAAATCTACATAGCATGTTTGAAGATCATTTGCTTAAAATGCCTAATCGAAAAGAATGCCCACAAGTTCTAAAGCGTTATCTAACATCGTTGCAGGCAATAAATGAAAAGATTGAAGAGGCATTTCACAAGCTAAATTCTGAGCAACAAGAGAATACCTCGATAAACTATTCCGATCAAAAGGGTAGGGGAGACGATCATTTATTGGAAGTGAAATCACTTAAATCGGGAATTTCTACTCAAGGAATGTTAATAGATACTACTGAACCAGTTGTAAAAAACCAGAAGAGTAACACATTAGACGCATTATCTGATAGCAATTCTATCGCAATTGAAATTCAGAAATTAGAAGAAGAGCTAAATAAAAAATACAACACTGGAATAAAACTGGAAGTTGTTTTAGAAGCCTGTTCAGAGTTTGCGTCTTTTGCGCATAGCGCAAATGGCTATATTCGGCATTGGGATGATCTGCACCGCGCTGTCACTCAGTTAAGTCCAATGATTGGTATTCCCAAAAAACTATGGACATTCGCTCAAAATAAACTCGGGGCGCCTGCAGCAACATTAGCTCTAGTACTCACTTTCGATAAGTACTGCACTGGTGAGGTCAAATTACCAAGTGGGTATTTTCTTGGGATGATAAAGAAAGCTGTTATTGGTGAATTAAATTTAGAAAGGAGCTTTTATGGGCGATTAAATTCAAAATAAGCCAGCAACAGTTACGAGTTAAACCTAATACGCTGTCTGCAACTGTCAAAAGACCTTAATTTATCTGTTGCATAAGCCGAGTGATTTTATCCGGCGGTTCCACGATTTCCTTTACGACCCGTCCATAAAGTTGAAAGAATTTGGCTATTTCTTGTACTCTTGAATTGTATGGGACCTTTAAACCAGATGAATATCCGCCGATGAATGGACGGATGACCAAGGTGCTCCGTTATTTTGATTTACATGAAAAGATATTAACGGATTGTTTCAATCATTCTCATTAAAACGCCACTTAACGTTGATGAGTAATGTCAGATGTGTTAGCATCATTTTAATGAATGCAATTAAAGATTGGAACCATGTCAATAACGAAATCTCTATCAACATTTACACCACGCCGTGGCAAAACTTATAGCGAGATAACTACATATATGTCATCAGTAGGTCGCAATACACAATCTTTTCCTAAGTATGAGGCGCAAAGGTTTCTAGCGCTGGGAGATGACGAATGACTTCCCCTATTCCCAACTCCCTGTACTACGGAGACTGTCTCAAAGTCATGGAAGATTGGCAGAGCCAGTGCGTTGACCTGATCTATCTTGACCCGCCGTTCAACTCTAAGGCGAACTATAATCAAACGTTTGGACAGGGAAACGGGGTTCCCGCGCAGGTAAGGGCCTTCACAGATACTTGGATATGGGGGGGAGTCATTCGTCATCTCCCAGCGCTAGAAACCTTTGCGCCTCATACTTAGGAAAAGACTGTGTCAAATTCCGTTTGAACACGGTCCAGTTCGGCGAGGCGCGCATCAGTGCCATGACGCCAGCAAAATGTTCCTTAGCGAGCGATCAACCACCCTGCCCACAAGGTAATTAGTTTCGGATAGTCGATATCGTTCGTTAGCCATTGATCTTGCAAAACTCTACATTTAAGCGAATTTTTTTCCGCTTTCAGGCCTTTTGTTGAAAAGCAAAATAAACATATAGTATTTCTTCATATATGAAAAAAACCACAACATGTCTTTATCTTTATGTATATATCACATCTCTGAAATCGATTTCAACGGGAATGACTGTCGGTCGTTTGACAGGGCTCAAAAAGACAGGCAGGTTGAATAACCTTTCAACACAGCGTTTAACACATCTCTAGAATAACCAAGGCTGTAAAAGCTATATTATGGATGAAATTCTAAACCTTGATAAAAAATCGCAGGAATATGAAAAACATGTGTAGCCGGCTCGGAATAAGATCATTGCACATCGTGATTTAGAAACGTATCGCAAGTGAGAAACGCTTGGTGCCCATAGTGAACAGGAATTAAAGGATTTCCTCACAAACCTGCAAAAATATTGTGATGCTGTCGGCAACGCCCTAGAGGTTGGCCCCTTGGATTTTCGACATCCAACCGCACCTGGCCATGTCTTGAACTTGCTAAAAATTCTTCAGTAGACACATACCTCGCTATGAACTGTTTAAACGCCAAATATTCGAATAATATGAACAGATCGGGAGATTTGCAGGATCACAATCAAGGGTTGTGATAGTCATACCTTGCCGGGCAAATTTGGTTGCAAGAAGCACAGCGCAGGTGGATTTCCGCATCGCCTTTGAAACTGGCCATGACGATAACAAACATGGATTTGCTTTCGATTAATTAAACAAAAATAAACTCAACACCATTTTTAAATCTTAATTGAAAATCGAAGTGTCTATTGCTGATTAATTTACCGTGTAATATAGAGTGTTTATCTGTATTAAAGGCGTTCGAACGATGGGTCAAAAGTCAGCGATTGAATGGACGGATGCAACGTGGAATCCGGTTACAGGATGTACCAAGATTGGACCGGGTTGTGATCATTGTTATGCGGAGCGCTTTGCGGAACGGTGGCGCGGTGTCACGGGACATTCTTATGAACAGGGTTTTGATCTCCGGCTATGGCCATCACGTCTGGAGCAGCCATTACGCTGGAAAAAGCCGAGAATGATCTTTGTAAATTCCATGAGTGATCTCTTTCATAAGGATATTCCAATCGATTATATTGATAAGGTATTTGATACTATGGATTTTGCATCATGGCATGTTTTTCAGGTATTGACGAAGCGATCGTCGTTAATGCGGAAATATGTAAAAAGACGGTATGGAAATCAACTTATTCCATTGCATATTTGGTTAGGTGTATCTGTGGAGGACCGTGCTCATATCGGACGTATCGAACATCTCCGTCAAATTAATTCGGAAGCACGGTTCATTTCTTTTGAACCACTTTTAGGAGCGATTGGTAATGTGGATTTGACGGATATAGCTTGGGCGATTGTGGGTGGAGAGAGCGGGCCATTTGCGCGGGCAATGGATCCTGAATGGGCAACGGAATTGCGATTGACTTGTGAACGATTCGATGTGGCTTTTTTTTTCAAACAATGGGGTGGAGCACATGCAAAATCAGGCGGTCGATTGCTTGAAGGAGAGGAATGGAACGGATTTCCTCGGAGCCTTTTGCCTGATTCTTATGCTACTGTGTGTGCCGCAAAATTCTGAATAAAATGATGGATCGCAATTATGTCACAATTCGTGTTCTGGAGGATTGGATAGTGATATGAAGAAGATTCCGTTCAAAGTTTCCGCCCGTGCGGCTCGCCTTATTGGTCGTGAGAATGTTGCCACTTCTCAAAGTGCGGTCACTGAACTCGTAAAGAATGCCTATGATGCAGATGCAGACGTGTGTGCTATTTTCTTTCTACGCCGTTTTCCGGGTATTCCACAATCATTGAGCGTTGAAGATTATGTAGGATTGTCAGAGACTCTTAAGGGATGTGGCAGATTTTATGCTAGCAAAGATGATACATTCGAGCTTGTGGATGGGCTCAAAGATGACGCTCTCGCAATGCTTTCCAAGGAATTGGATAACATTGTGGATCTGTGGATTGTCGACAATGGTAAAGGCATGTCTCGCGCAGTCATTGAGCAATTCTGGATGGTCATCGGTACAGATGTAAAGGAAATTACCGCGAAATCTACAGGCGGGCGGATTCTAACTGGAGCCAAGGGCATTGGTCGTTTCGCATTAGATCGGTTGGGACAAAAATGCAAGCTCTACTCGTTACAGCAGTTCTCGCGAGAAGTAGTATGTTGGGAGGTCGATTGGGGTGATTTCGAAGGCGAAGGAAAAATCATTGATGACGTAACTGCCATATTGAAAGCTGAGACACGCTCTTACCACAGCGTGTTATCCGCAGTTGGCCTTGATGCACTTCTTCCGACGCACTTGCCAGTACGAGATGACAACGTCACGAAGTTATCGTTTTCACACGGAACTGCAATCGGAATAAGTTCATTACATGATATATGGGATCAGCGCGATAGTATCAAGCTGAGGGAGACGCTAGAAGCTCTTTTGCCTCTAAAGGATAGAGGCAATTTCAACATCTTCGTGTACGACCACAGAATTCCGAGGGCTAGCGGTTGGATCAACAATTTCCCGCCAGACCAATTTGACTACAAACTGCACGCAAACGTCCGCGAAGACGGTATAGCTGCAATTGAAATCTATCGGCAAGAGATTGATACCGACAGTATAACGCCCACCTTCTACACTCTTCCAGGTATACAGAAGTCTGGATACCGAAAAGAGGACTTTGAGAGAGGCATACGGACTTACGAGAGGAAGCTTGCAGATATTGTCACTCTAACCGACGGTGATACCGAAGCGGATATACTTAACATCGGTCCTTTAGATTTCACATTATATTTCTTTAAGCTTTCGAATCCAACATCCGACAATCTGAAACGCTTTTCTCAGAAAAGATTTAATGTCACAAAACGCCGTAATTGGCTCAAGGCTTCCGGTGGTATCCGGCTATATCGTGACGGATTTCGCGTCCGTCCGTATGGTGAACCTAACACTCAAGGATCAGATTGGTTACTCTTGGGACAAAGAACGGCGCAAAACCCTACCGGCGTTGCAACAAAGGGTCACGACTGGCGTGTGCCGCCGCAGCAAGTTGCTGGTACGATCCACATTTCGAAGGAGCGCAATTCACTTCTTGCGGATCAGTCAAACCGCGAAGGTATTATGAATGAGCGAGCATTCGCACTCTTTCGAAAAGTAATTCTGGCACTCATACGCGAGTTTGAGCGTGATCGCAATTATGTTTTCATTCACTTCAACGAAGCCTATGAAATAGATAATCCCGATGACGGAGTGCTAGAAAAGGGAAAGAAAATTGCAAATAAAGTGCTAATCTCAAATCAGAAGGGGAAAACTGATAACGATTCTTCATCACCATCGTTGCAAAACTCAGAAATTATATCATCGTTTATTGCGGACGCTGATTCCTCTAAAGTAATGGCAGAAGCTCTCAATATCTCAGAACGCAGGAACGATTCTCTGAAGGACGAAATTCAAGTCTTGAGAGGCATGGCTACTCTTGGTACGGTGCTTGTATCATTTACCCATGAACTTAAGCAGATCAAGGCCAATATGGGGTCGCGCCAACAACGCATGGAAAACGCTCTAGACAGGGTTGTGGAAAAGTCAAAGGTCAAGCTGCTTCCTAATCTAGTGGATCCATACAACATTCTGAAACGCTGGGGGCGTGAAGATGAAAAAGTAAGCCGCTGGGTTGATTTTGCCCTTGCTTCTGTTTCGCCGGTTAAAAGACGGCGCGGTTCAATCGCGTGGCAATCCTACCTCAGGAATCTCAAACAGTATTGGCGTGAGTTCCTTTCTGAGCGCAGCATCGACTTAGCTGTTCCTGAATCAATTGAGACCGACCCACATGTCCTTGCATATGAAATCGATATCGACAGTATCTTCTACAACTTGATCATCAACTCATTTGAAGCCTTTAGTCGCCCCTCGCAGCAGGCGAGCCGTGAGATCGTTATCAAGGTAAAAGACATCACAGATGACCAAGTGCATTTCGAATATAAAGACAATGGGCCGGGAATTCCTGCTTCTTTTAATATCGCCGAAGATATTTTTCTGTATGGCTATACTTCAAAGCGAGAGACTCAAAACAATGACTTACCCGGCACTGGTATTGGTATGTGGCTCGTTAAGGCGATCTTTGACGACTACGGGGGGCGGGTAGAGATATTGTCGAAGATGGGCCAGCCCCATTTCTCTCTAGCACTAACGTTGCCTCTTTACAAAAGGAAAAAAGCACGATGAACGAGCCAGAAGAGCCTTCCCTCAATGGCCGACGTCCCAACATCGCCTATATTGACGAGAAGGATGATGAACTTGCTAACTTCTATACTGATGCTTACGACAGCGATCTCTTTGGGAAAATTTATTTGCTCAAACCTCTACAGAATATCGAGGAGATGCTAAAGCATATTTTGTCGCTCGACATTGACGCGCTTATAACAGATTTCAATCTGACCGAGGCGGCTCCGCTCGAATACTCTGGAGAACAGATAGTCGAGAGGTTTCTTGGGATCAGAGCGGATTTCCCCTGCTTCATTAGAACATCATTCGAGCAGGACGCCCTTTCAAGTTCAGCCGACGTTAACCGTGTCTATTCGAAGGACATCAATGCCGACGCGCATAGTGGCCGCTCTCTTTTTGAGCGCGTCGCTCAACAAATCCAAAAGCATCAAGATCTAGTAAAAAGTTGGGAAGAGGAATTGGTACAACTCGTCGCAATTCCAGTGGATGAACGCCAAGCGCGGCATGTCAGCCGACTCATCGAACTTGATCACAAATTGGAAGCATCCCTCGGTGCGGACGCTCAAGTTCCGATAGAGGTAAAGAAAGATGTGTTCCGTAAACGTAATGAATTGCTGCATGCGACAGAGAATTTGATTGCCGATATGAAACGCGCGCTTGGAGAATAGAGTATTGATGCTTCGAGATGCGATACCGCAGCGAAGGAATGTGCCTTCTCGGCCACATTACACCGACTACCGTGATGATCTGCGGACCGACTTTAATGGACGATGTGGCTATTGCGATGATAGCGATTTTCACTGTGATCCGATTTGCTTTCATATCGATCACTTTGCACCGAAGAGCCGCTTCAAGGCGCTTGAGACTGAATACGGTAATCTCGTCTACGCTTGCCGCTTTTGCAATGTGCGGAAATCCAGTCATTGGGTAGGCTTAGATCCTGCCACGCCAAATGATGGTAAGCGAGGGTTTGTTGATCCTTGTGATCCGTGCTATGATGCTCATTTGTCGAGATCGACAGAAGGCGCGATCATTTCAAGGAGCGCTCTCGGTCAGTATATGTTCAAGCGACTGGGACTCCACCTTGTTCGGCACCAAGTGCTTTGGCATTCACGAAGAGCCAGAAAACTACGCGATGAAATTGATCTGCTGATCGTACGCTACAAGCAGTCTAATTTGCCGAATTCGGCAATCTATACTGCTCTTCTAGAACGATATCGGGATCTCACAATAGCTATTGATCGATACGAAGGTCAAGCTCATGAGTGATTGGAGATCGTCAGTGCGTCACACTGGGGCAGTCTATACGCCGGTTGCCGTTGCTGCTTCCGTCGTTGAGCAGTGCGTCTCGTTGCTCGGAACACGGGCTCTCAACGTATTAGAGCCTAGTGTTGGCGATGGGGCCTTTCTACCGGGGCTCACAGGTCTTGAAGCTTCCTCAATAAAGGTCACTGCCATTGATGTAGACAGTCAGGTTATCCGTGACCTACAACACCGCTACCATAATCAAGCCGACATTCTAAATTTCATTCAAGGTGACTTTATCCAGTATGCGGTTGACCGGGAAATTAAAGATGGAGAACTAAAAAAATTTGATCTGATCGTAGGCAATCCTCCATTTATCCGCCGTCACAATTTTTCAACGGAAGTCAAGGAAAGCCTGAAGCGGTTCGCGGTTGCTTTTGACTACCCATTGAACAGGTTAAAGAACATTTGGCCTGCATTCTTGCTCGCAGCCGCTAAGCTGGTTGCTGACGACGGCGTTGTAGCTCTCGTTCTCCCATATGAACTCCTCACCGTTGATTATGGACAAAAAGTGCTTAACCATATTCAGCGAGAATATGATCGCGTGGACATCTTGGTATCCACGCAAAGGGCGTTTAGAGAAATTGATCAAGATGCAGTCATTTTCATTGCTCAGAAAAAGCCGATGACAAAACCGGGTTTGTATATCTCCAAAGTATCGGACTTCCTGAAACTTGGTGACCTTGACGGCCTCAAGATACAGTTTCGGAATGGTGACCATGTTGGAATCGAACTTAATTCATACCTATTACCGACAGCCTCGGTGAGACTGATCAAGAAGCTCCAATCACAAACTGGTCGCGTCTCGGATTTCTTGACGAGCGCTCCGGGTGTTGTGTCGGCTGCAAATGATTTTTTCATTCGGACAAAGATGGACATCACGAAGCTTGGCCTTTCTGAGTACACCAAACCCATTCTCAAGAAGGGTAGCTTTGCGTCTTCTAGTCCGGTTTTCACATCCACGCATTTCGATGAACTCGCAGAGCGACAACCATGTTTACTGTTATACCTGGAAGGAGAACGCGAGCGGCTTTCTCCTGCCGCGAAGGCTTACATTGAGATTGGTGAAGCAGGGGATATTCATTTACGATATAAATGCCGGAAGCGCTCAAACTGGTATCAGGTGCCGTTAGTCGAACCAGAAGAGGCATTCGTTTTCAAGCGCTCACACAGTCATCCCAGAGTACTGATAAATGAAGCGGGCGCCTATACGACAGATGCAGCTTATGGATTGCGTCTCAAAAAAGGGTATACCGCTCAAGGCCTATGCTTTTCATTCTACACGTCGTTAACGATGCTTTTTGCTGAGATTAACGGTCGGTTTTATGGAGGTGGTGTACTAGAACTTTCGCCTAATGAGTTTCGCGGCTTAGCTCTCATTTATCATGAACCATCCGAACAACAGTTTGCGGAATTTCTTCAAGTGCACCGAATTGCGAACGGCGACATTCACGAGATACTCGATTTTGGCGATCGTTGGTTGATCTCCGAAGGATATCAGACGGTGGATGAATTAAAGGTCATTCGCAACAGCTGGACAACAATTCGGGCTCATAGAATGAGGCACGGCGGTCGGGCTTAGCATCCCAACAGCATATCAAAGATAACGTTTTCAAGAAAAAGGGGTGACCGTTGCTGCACTCCTTCAGGCTTAGCAGACTGATTTTATTCAATTATTTTGGGAATTCAAGCGCAACCAAGTTGGTAATTTTATAAGAACATATTTTGCCGACTTAATTTTGGGAATTATATACTTAACTATACAAGCTAATCCTACAAAATCGATAACTTAAATCACTGGCGACTACTGTCCCAACTGTCAACATTGTTAAATTGTTCAACAAGGATTGCCTCAACAAGCCCTTCAAGGCGACCTTGATTTTTTGCAATTTCTCGCATTTCTGCTTGAAAAACATTCATAGAAGTTTGAAGGTTGCGGCGATCTTTTCCTGACTCAGTACGAAATTCAGTAATATTGGTTTTAATGCTGGTTAAGCGACTGTTTAATGACGAATTAACATTCCCACTGAGCAGAACATACACAAGAATCAATGAAACAGCCAACGAGCCAAGAGAAATCAAATTACTCAAATTGAACTCTTCATTGATTAAATTGGCCTTTCATATCCCTTATATACTTGTATGAAGCCAACTGCCCCAACTGTCAACAATTGAGACAGCCGATAAAAAAAAGAAAAAATTGACGGAGAACCTAACGCTCCCCGCCTTCAAATTCTCAATTAATCAGCAACTAACTCATCATACATGAGCCGCCTTCCGAACATACCGGCCACAACTTCTTCCATTTACTCCATTGTATCCAGTTGGCGAAGATTGTGGCGTTTGGCAAACTCTTGCACATACTTGTTGAGGTGCTTCTTGCTCATGTGATGATAGATACCGTGATAGCCGCGTTTCATCATCGCCCAAAAGGATTCCATTCCATTCACCCACTGAATGATTAACTGCCTTATGGTGTTTCAAGCCTGTGTAGCTTTTGTTTTCATCGGTAAACTTGTCGGCACTGTCAGCAGCAGCTTCATCAGCAAACTCATGCAAAGTGGTCTTGCGTGTATCAGGAATGACTTTGGCCGCGATGCCGGCTCGGTGCGAAAGGACCCGTCAAGCGCTTTTGAGTCCCATTCTGTGCCACCGGCACTCGCCTGTCATCCGCTACAACGCAGTTAAACCTTATTACGCCATGCTTTGACGATCAATTCGCCCAGTGCTTGTCCTTCGGTCACCGAATTTAATAAATTATTGGCAGGGCCGGATTTTGTAAATGTAAAACTTCTCTGGCATGCACCTTTATTGGGAACTTTCCTCCAAACGATCGTGCATAATTCCGCTAGGTTCTCGAAATAAACTTCGTCTTTTCCGTCTGAAAAATTGCCAAGAACCAGATTATCTCGATATGTAGCAAGATCGTTATGTGCCAGGATTTTGTTACGCGCATTTTTTAACAATTCGTAAAACTTTTCTAATTCTGAAATCAAATTATTGATTTCCTGTCGATCTTCTGTGTTCCAGAACTGTTTTTTTTGAATATGATGAACTGTTAAACTTCTGGTATTTTTATCATGTAATTTAGCAATTTCTAGAATGCAATAATCCTGAATGGCCTTGTTTAAACGATTAAAACAAGCACCTTCCGGGGTTTTTAAAAATTCTCTTAATGAGACATTGTGTTGCTTCAAACGATCCGGCATTGCATGAAACAGCGCATAATACATTGCCCAATATTGATAAGCCCATTCGCATAAATCACAAAACAGTTTTAAATCTTTTGTATCGTCATGGGATTGGTTTGAAGATGCGTCAGTCATAAATATGTCCTTTTCCAATTTAACAGTGACGTGCACCACTAAGCCTCTCTCACCGGACCCTAGTGTTGTGCTAAAAGGTTGAGTAGAAGCTCTGATGACGAGGGACGGTTTGTCATATTGTCAGAGCTCAACATCGATCGGTGTCTCTCAAAGGGAGACTAAAGCAGCCGCCGGCACAGCGCAAGTGAGGTGGACGATAGGCGTTTTTGGTAAAATGCGGTCTTGCCGTTAGGTAATAAGGAGTTTTTCATCAGAGATACCTTCGGGATTTCGGTACGACTGCAGGTACCGGGGGAGAGTATGAGCGTTGTTTTGGGTTGTCCGATAGTGGAACGCTCAACGGACAGCTTCCGGCTAAAACATCCACTCTGCAAAACAAGGCCGAAACATGTCTCAATAGATTGGTACGATGAATGTTGCAATGAGGGGAGCCTTTTCGTACAGTCCCGCTATGACTATCAAAATCGGATATGCCCGTTGCTCGACCCACGCTCAGGACCTTGAGGCACAGCGGAAGGCCCTATTCGAACTGGGTGTGACCGAGGACCGAATTTACACAGACCACGGACTGACTGGAACCGGAAGAGATCGCCCAGGTCTCGCCCAGGCGCTTGCGGCGCTACGCGAAGGCGACACGCTCGTCGTGTCAAAACTGGACCGTCTGGCTCGTTCCGTTCCAGATGCACGTGACATTGCCCAGGAACTCGAACGGAGGGGCGTGACGCTCGCCCTCGGCCCAACCATCCACGACCCCTCTGACCCGATGGGCCGGATGTTTTTCAACATCGTCGCCACCTTCGCAGAGTTCGAGGCTGACCTGATCCGGATGCGCACCCGTGAGGGCATGGCCATTGCCAAAGCCAAGGGAAAGCTCCGGGGGAAATCCCCGAAACTGTCCGAAAAACAAAGGAAGGAACTTTGGCGCATGCATGATAGCGGGAACTACACGATCAGCGATCTCGCCGAGATCTTCTCGGTATCACGCCCAACCGTCTACCGAACTCTGAACAAACAGCAGACCGCCTAGAGTGTTATTTCAACTCACACCAGAATTGGCAAGTTTTGGAAAAGGGTTTTATTCTAGACCAACAGATCAATAGGGCTTTTTCTGTTTCGTGAGACGAACTAATTTATGACATGACCGTTAAAGCCTTTTAAGACGAATTAAGAGGCAACAGGTAAACGAAGCATAAAGCCCAGAATAATGACAATCAACCCCGCTGCGGCCAGGATGCTGGCCATGATCCACCGGGTATTGGCCGTTTCACGGCGCGCGGCTTCTTTGTCGCGCTTTTCGGCCTCCTTGTCGCGCCGTTCGGCATCAGTTTTTGAATTGGCCATATCAGTACGAAATCGTTCCAAGGTCGCATTAAGCCGTTCTTGTGCACTGGTATTTTCTGCGTTCAACGTATTCATGCGTTCCTCCATGACGGCTAACCGTTTATCCAGTTCATGATCTCGATTATTAAGGTCATTCATTTTCGTTATGTAAATCTTTGAGATTGATCTTGCAAGAAAAATATCTTTTTAACCTAATTCATTTGCGCTGTGAATGTCGAAGCGGCGTTAAAACAGGTGTAGTTACTATTTGAAAAGAAAGAATGCACTCTACGACTATTTTTATTATTTGAAATCGCTTTGTGAAATCATTTCCTAAGTTTTTTATTTTCTATCCGCTTTTAGCGGGATTAATTTTTAATGTGTATGTTTTCTTCAATCCAATCTTTTGGATAGATTGAAGTCATGTTCATGCCGCATCAGACATCCTGAAATGTCAATAATTCTGGCGATTTCGCCTATTTTTTAATTTCGTCAATTCTGGTCATTTTGCCAGTCTTGGCAATGTCGCCAAATGCCCCATCTTTCTCTCTATTTGACTGAAGATTCTGTCAAATTCAGCTTTTTTTATTGCGCTGGAACGTGGTATTGAGCAGAAATCCATGGGAAACGAGATTTTTTTGGCAGGATAGGCCAAAAAAATCTCGGATGGCACGATTATACAAAAAAAATCTTGCGATTTTTTTTGTCATCTGTATGCTAACGGCAAGTCATCCATTTTCCAAATTGTGAGTCACCCCTAACAAATCAATGTCAAGCCCGCATCATCATGTTGATGTGATTTCGCGCGGAAAAAACCAATCTGCGCTGACTGCGGCTGCGTATCGTCATGCGACGAAAATGATGAATCGGGCAGGGGAAGCCACAAAAGACTTCAGCTCAAAATTACCCGAATTAACGCATGCGGAAATCGCTGTACCGGCAAACGCACCGGCATGGGCGGTCAATGCGTTTGGGCCATCCGCCTTTCAGCAGACATATGCTGATCTTCTCTATGACCATCATCTACATGATGATAATTTCACCAAAACGGAACTCGAATTAAACACATGGGCCGAGCTATCCGAACGTCTTTGGCAGTCGGTTGATACCGGCGAAGACACCTTCAACAAATTTAAAAATCGTGCTCAAATGGCGCGAAGCATCACCCTGGCGTTGCCGGCAATGCTGAGCAGAGAATGCCATATTGAACTGGTTCAAGGGTATGTCAAAGAGGCCTTTACATCTCACGGTATGGTCGCTGATTGGGTTCTTCATGATACGGGAAAAGGCAATCCGCACGCGCATATTATGGTGACGCTGCGCCGGCTGAATGACTTATCGTGGGATCAGTATAAAGCACGAGAATGGAATAGTGTGAGTGTTTTGCGTGAACAACGGGCGACATGGACAAAGCACGCCAATATCATGCTGGAGCGCGAGGGTTTTGACGAGCGGATTGACCATAGAACATTGGCGGCACAGCAAGAAGAACTCGGGGTTGAACCCAAGATCAAACCGGAAAACTGGAACCTTCAGTATACGCCGCAGGCGGATGCAAAGGGTGATGTTCAACGGGATCGCGAACGGTATGAAGAGACCCGTCGAAAGAACCAGCAAATGCTCAGGGATGATCCTGAACATATCCTGACGATGGTTCAAATTGACCGTGCGACTTTTGGTCGGACTCATGTTGAGGCGGCCTTTGCCAAGCGACTTGATCTGTCTCTTGAGAATGACAAAGACGAATTGGCTGACCTGACCGACCGCGCCATGTCGTCAGATCGTTTACTGCCGGTAATCGGAAAAGACGGTCCTGAAAAAATCTATATCACCGTTGGTAAAGCGGGACTTATTCAGCAGGTGGCGATTGATGCCGCGCGATTGCAAGGGAGCCAACTGGAAGACACCTGGGCGGCTGATGAGAAGATCATCCGAATCGGAAAAGGGCAAACGGTTAACCTTAATCATTCGACACCGCTGGACGGAACGCAAGTGGGGAAGAATGAGAAAGACGGATCGACCGCATCTGTTTCGCACGCCACCAAAGGCCCCATACCGGATGGGTTGGAGATGGGGAGCGGGCCTATACATGTGGATGTCGTTGCTTACACGCACGCGGACACCTGGGTGAATTCAACGCCGACTAGTGAGAACTTGAGTGCGATGTCATCAACATCACACACGCCGGATATCGTGGCTCAATCGCGTTATGCACGTCCGTCTGCGGCGGTGGTGCGCGCGGCACTGGATGCACAGGCGGAAAATCTCTTTCGCCTCGCTTTTGGCGCACCTGTCCGTAAAAGTGGTACAGAATGGCGGGCAAAAGATAACATGGCGATAGCGATGCAGGTTCATGGCGCCAAGCGCGGACTGTGGCGGGATCACTCTGCGGGGTTAGGGGGCGATTTGTTTGATCTTATTGCAACCCATTTTCTGGGGCTCGAGTCCGCACGGCAAGACTTCCCGCGTGTGATGGAACACGCGATACAGTTTTGTGGCATGAGTCGAGGGGAGTTGCAGCCCACCAAACAGGCGATGGAGCAGTTGGAACGTCGACGCATCCAACGGGAACGTAACGCTCGGGAAGAGGAAAAACAGGAACGCAGGCGACGGGATGCGCTTGTCAAAGATGTTCAGGCTTTGGCGACAGAATTGAACACGAGCGATGATGTCGCACAGATAGGTTCTTCGCATGTTCCGGCGTGTTCCGCGGCGACGTATTTAAAGTCGCGCGGTATTCAAACGGTTCCTGCAACAGGCCTTAGTTGGATGACCGGGCAAGGACAACAGACATTCCCGCGGGGTTTGATTGGATCAGACGATGACGCGCTGATCGTGTGGGCATATAATGAAAAGGGCATGATCACAGGCGGGCAACGTATTCTTGTCAATCCTGATGGGACAAAGCCAGATCGTGATGTGCGGAAGCCGTCGTTTGGTCAAATCAGTGGATCCGTCGCCCGGTTTCCAGCGGTTTCAGTGGAGCGGGCACACACGCCGTTGGTGATTGCCGAAGGGCCGGAAAGCGCGCTCTCGATCTGGCAAGCGACCGGGTACGAAACCTGGGCGGTTTTTGGTGTATCGGGGTGGACATCAGCACCCATCCCAACAGACCGTGAAGTGATATTGGCGCCTGATCGTGATGCCCCGACAAGTCCTGCCGGCTGTGCGTTTCGCAAAGCGCTTGCACATCATGTGAGCCGGGGCTGTAATATAAAAGTCGCGACGGCACCGGAGGCGATGGGATCCAAGAAAGATCTGAATGACACGGATCAACGGGCAGGGCCGGACGCTGTTCGCCATGCTCTTGATCATGCGCGAGATGTTCGGCCGTGGTTGTCACGTGATCTCAATGACGGTCAACGTGCGGCGGCAGAAGCCATGCTGAATACAGAGCGCTTAACCCTCGTGACAGGTCATGCTGGAACCGGCAAAACATTCACGCTCACGGAAGTCGCCCGCGTGTGGCGGGATCGTGGTGTTGAGGTTCTGGCAGGTGCCCCGTCCGGCAAAGCCACGCAGGCACTCTCCACACTGGACGGCGTTGAGGTCGCCACGCTTTCGGCATGGGAAAGCCGGTGGGCGCGTGGGCAGGTTCCTGTAGCGCGGTCAGAAGGAGCCGGTTTTATCTTTATCATGGATGAAGCCGGCATGGTCGGGAGTGGCCAGTGGGCGCGGATTCAATCCAAAATCGGGGCGATGGGGGGCAAGCTCATTGCCATTGGCGATCCGGAGCAATTGCAGCCCATTAACGAGATTTCCGGCTGGAAAGAAGCCGAACGATCCGTACGTGACGCCGGCGGTGTAGTGTCTGTGATAAACATTGTGCAGCGGCAAAACGACGCGGGAGATCGCGCGGCGACCACGGCATTAGCAAAAGGTGATCACTCAAGCATTGCGGCAGCGATTCACCATTATGCCGATAAAGGCGCGTTGTCCTTTGGCATGCTCAATCCAATCGAGTCTATTGCCCGAGACTTTGTGAATGGCGTTCGCCGCGAGGACGGCATCGTTGATTTTGAATCGCGCCTGGCGATGGCAGCCACCAACACGGATGTGGACAGGCTCAATCAAGCGATTCAAGCTGAAGCGATAAAGCAAGGCTTTGTTGATGCCACCACAATGCAGGAATTTCCCGTTGATATTATTAATCGTTCTGTTGATTCAGATGGGATGACAGTGACGACACGCACTGAACAGCTTGTTCGCGTGGGCGTGGGCGATCGTGTGATGTTGACGATGCCGTATTCTGACGCCCATCTCCCCCGCTCATCCTTTGGCACTGTGGTCGCTCTTCGGCCTGATCAGATCACCCTTCAAATGGACGGTTCGGGTGAGCATGTGGATATTGACCCTGTCGCGTTTCCTTACTTTACGCATGGCTATGCAGCGACCGTTCATAAAGCGCAAGGCATGACGGTTGATCAGGCCTTTGTGCTGTTACATGGTTCAATGAATCGGTATGGCATCAATGTGGCGCTCACACGCCATTGTCATGATGTGCAGGTCTATGGACAGGAGGATCACTGCGAGAGCATCGAGGATCTCATACAGTTGGCAGGGCGCCGTAGCGCACCATCAAAGGAGATACGCCGTGTTGCTGATCACTCGATGGTGGCGCTACCGGCTCCTGATCATGTCTTATCACGCTCTGATTGGATCGGACGAACGCAACAACAAGCCGACGTTAAGATGACGCAGGATCGGTATTTAATGTCTGTCATGGCGCGAGTGGCAGGGTTGCTCGGGGCAGATCATGCGGATAATGATCCGTTATTGGCCGACATTGATTTCGGCACAACGGCGGATTACACGCGAGAACCTCAACGAGTCATTGATGATCTTGTTCTTCGACAGGGTGTGTTCTTTGCTGAAGAAGTGGCTGGTGTGCTGGCGCGGCAGGTGCGTGATCCTGATACGTTTGTGCGGTTGTTTGTTCATGCGATGTCGCATCAGGATCTTGTGTATTTGCCGAGAGCATCAGGACGACCTGGCGATACGGAAGCCCGCGTTTATACAACGCAGTCTCACCTGTCTGCCGAGATTGTCGCGATGGATCGCGGACTCGCGCTAGCCATGCGATCAACGCCGCATCTTTTAGATGCACAAGTCATTGATGTTGATGAGTTTGCAGGCGCATTAGACCAGGATCAACGCCATGTTCTTCACACCTTGTTAGATGGATCGCCATCGCCAAACAACCCGTCACGTGGTGATTTACATATTATTGAAGGTGGCACCGGGTCCGGCAAAACCCGATTGGCTGCAAGACTTGCAGGCGCCCTTGAACAAGCGCCCGGCTGTGTGATCGCTGTCAGTCCAACAGAAGCGGGTCGACAGGCATTGATGGCTGAAGGCGTTGAGGCACTCACGTTGGCAACCTATTTGTCACAGCCTCTTTCGCTCAATGCTCATCCTAAGGCACCACAGACGGTCATTCTCGACGACGCGCATGGGTTGGGTGTGAAGATGGCCGATATTGTACTCGCCCGCATTGAGGCTGAAGGATCGCGGTTGATTGCGATGGTCAACCCACATCGCCGACCCGCGATCGCAGGTCCTGTCTTTCAGCGTTTGGGAGAGCGCTTGCGTGATGACCCGCGTCAGCACCATGATCCCGCTCCTTTACCGTCATCGTCTCGTCTTAATGGTCACCATGGTGCTCATCACGCAGATGTACAGCATCTTGCCGCTTGTCTGCATTCGGAGTGTTCAGCACAAGAAGTGTTTAACGGTTTACAAGATGCGGTGAATAGCGGTCTCATTGTGGCGGCGGGAGCACGGAATGACGCTGTTATTCATACGGCGACATCCTATATTGCCGATAGGAGCCATGACAAATTAGCGGTGGCCTGGAGCCGTGCGGATGCGGATGCCTTAACGGTGGCCATCCGCACGGGGTTGGATATATCAGACCCCGAACGACGTTCATTTGACAGTCCTGAACATGGCGCCTGCAAGGGATTAAAGCCGCATGATCGCCTTCGGTTTTTGAGTGCGGGCCATGCGCTGACGGCAGATCCCTCTTCACAGGACTCTTCGCGCATCAATCGCGGCGATCTCGCCACGGTGGTGGGTGACGAAAATGGCATGATCAAACTGACAGTGACCGGTCCGCACGGTGATGATCCGCGCGATATTCTTGTGCCGAATGATGGTCCGCTACCGACGTGGTGTTTTGCGTTTGCCTCGACAATCATGGCGAGTGCAGGGCGTCGGCATGACCGTGTGCATTTATTAGCAAATCAGACAATGGATCGCGAGGTGCTCGCAGCGGGTGTGGCGATAGCGCGTACACATGTAATGGTGGGTGTTACGGCGGATGACGATCAGCTTTATGACGTTCTGAATGCCATCAGCCGGCGAGAGCGTCTCCCACGCGCCGCAATGGATTATGGATTTAATCCGCAAAAAACACTGTCAATCGCGGCACATCGCGCCGCGAACAACGACATGCCACGACATGATCCGCCCCTCCTTGTCGCTCCATCGGATGATCGTGACGAGGAGTCGACGGCGATTGATCTCGCAGCGGTCTCGTCACTTCCAAAGATCAGACTGAATGATGTGACCTTAAAAAAAGCGAACCGGATGTTCTTGCAGGATCATCCCGCGCATATTCTAATGCTTCTGGCGGCACGACAAGGTGTTTTTACTGAAGTCGATGTTCGTCAGGCGTTACGGGAGAAAACGGAGTATCGTCTGTCAGAATGTGACGTGACATCGATGGCGCGGCAAGTGCTCACATCGTCAGAACTTGTTAAGCTCTCGCAACTCACCCCTGATGGTGTACCACAATATATGACCATGGCGCGCGCTGAGCAGCTTTTGCAGATTGGCGACGCGGCTGTTCAATTATCGACGGCGCATTTTACGCCGGGGGACGGCCCGGTCTTGCGGCCGAAAGCTTTGGATGCGCTGAATGCCTCGCAACGTGAGGCAGCGGATGCAATGTTGGACGGGACGCGTCTGACGATGGTGACGGGAAAAGCGGGCACAGGCAAAACCTTTACGCTAAAGGCCGTGGCATCGGAATGGCGGGCACGGGGTGTGACAGTGTTGGCGGGCGCACCATCGGGGAAAGCGACGGCCGAACTGCGCGGTCTGCGCGGCGTACAGGCGCACACGTTGGCCATGTGGGAAGCACGGTGGGCGCGCGGTGAAGTGCCCACAGAGCCGTTTGTGTTTATCATGGATGAAGCGGGCATGGTGGGCGCGGGTCAATGGAGCCGCCTTCAAGCCCGCGTGTGGGCGTTAGGGGGGAAGTTGATTACAGTGGGGGATCCTGATCAGCTTCAGCCGGTGTCGGATTTGCCGGGATGGTCATTAGCAGAGCAGGCCAGCGGTGGCAGTGTCGTGATTGATAATGTCATACGGCAACAGAACATCTTTGATCAACTGGCCACAGGACAGCTGGCGCGCGGTGGTAAAAACATCGCTGATGCCATTGCCTATTACGAGGCGTCGGGGCGTTTGAAGTTAACCTCAGAGGTTTTAGCCGATCCCATCAGTGCTTTAGCGCGTGATTATGTCGCGGCGGGAAAGAGTATGACGACAGAAGAAGGCGATGAGAACAACGTGAAAAGCCGCATTGCACTCGGCTATTCCAACCGCGATGTGGCCGCTTTGAATGATCATATTCGCCAGTTGACAAAAGCAGAAGCCTTACGGGCAATCGCTGCTGGTCATCAGAATACAGATTCAGAACGCCGCGTTTTTGACCCGAGGACGGAACGTCAGTACGGCACCATCATTCGGACATTGATTGATCACGATGGCATGCCACAGCCATTGACGACAGATCGCCTGCTCGCCGTCGGAGACCGTGTGATTGCGACTGCGGCATTGACATCCCTGGGCATTCCTACATCCAGCTTCGGGACCGTCGTGGCCACCCATGATGACCGTCTTGATGTGCGCTTTGATGGCCATGATGAGATTACATTGTTACATTCACACGAGTGGATGAATCTGGATTACGGGTATGCTGCGACCATTCATAAGTCGCAAGGGCTCTCGGCGGACGATGTGTTTGTTTTGGCGCATCGCCGAATGCACCGTCATGCCCTCTATGTAGCGATGAGCCGGCATCGTGACACTCTGTCGGTCTATGGCCGTGTGGGCCATGCGACATGTGTGGCCGATCTGATCCGTCTGGGGCAGGCACCCGGCAGTCTTGATATGGCGCCCGATGATCTGGAGCATCTCGTCGACAAAACATCGTCTCGCCGGTATGTGCCGGCGCTGACGACGGATGATGTCGGGCAACGCACGGACTGGATGGCCTTGACAGGACATAACGACGGCTCTCAACGGCTCTCAGCTTTTGTCGGAGATTCGCATGCGATGGCAGTGGCTGAACGTCTTGCGGGGCTTATGGCAGCGCGTTTTGACCCCGCAGCACCCCTTGTGCCCGATGATGTGTCTGAACATGACCGTTGGTATCTGTCGGACCCCACACAAGTGGTTGACGATCTCCTGCAGCGCTCTTCTGTCATTCGGGCAGATGATATTGCAGAACGACTCGCCCGGGTGGTGACTGATCCTGAGACCTTCCTGCGATTGTTCGCTCAAGCGCTTGCGCATAAAGATGTTGTCATGCTCAGCGAGTGCGACCAGAACGGTGTACCGGTGTACAGTACCAAAACGCAGGTCAATCGTGACGTGCGGGCAGTTGACCTGGGGACTCAGCTGGCGGTATCAGCCGTGTCGCCGACAGCACCATCGGCAGATTTTGATGCGATCATACGCAACGATTGGCAATTAAAGCAGCGTGTTGACCTTCAAAACACGGATGCGCACCGCCAGGCGCTTGTGTGGGGCATGACCCCGACGCGCTTACGGCTGGTTCGGGGGGACGCAGGATCGGGCAAGACACATATTGCGTCGGACTTAGCGCAT
Source organism: Aestuariivita sp. (assembly GCA_026710055.1). Taxonomy (GTDB): domain Bacteria; phylum Pseudomonadota; class Alphaproteobacteria; order Rhodobacterales; family Rhodobacteraceae; genus JAPORY01. The sequence goes on along the minus strand of JAPORV010000439.1, from coordinate 10,143 downwards.
TTGCATGCACAAGCCGGGTGGAATGTCGTGACGGTCGCGCCCACAGGAAGTGGATGTACCGCGCTGAAGACGGCAGGTGTATCGCGTCCCATGACAATGCGGCGGTTTCTGACACTCACAGGCCCGGCATCAGACGCCTCCAGGACTGATCCTGTGCTGACAGCCAATACAGTAGTGATTTTGGATGATGCCACGCGGCTTGCGGGCACTGACGTGACAACCCTTCTGACGCGAGTGGATCAATCAGGGGCGAAATTGGTGGCGATGCTCGGCGGTGATGAGCAACAGCCGCTGGGGGCAGGACCGATCATGCGCGCGTTGGATATGCGCGTGGGATCACTGACAATAGGACATGATCAAGTGCGTGCTCCCTGGCGGGCAGACGTTCTCAGCCACGTGTTGAATGGCGGCGCAATGGCCGATGCGGCAATATCTGATTTACGCGACCATGAAGCGTTGGTCGCCGGGACAAATGCCCGTCAAGCCATCACGGCGATGGCGCACAGTTACATCACCGATCCATCGACGGATAAAATCGCCCTCACCTGGAGCCGGGCGGATGCCATCGCCGTGACCAACGCCATTCGGACGGCGCTTGATGATATCTTACCGGAACGTCAAAAGCGACCGCGCGCGCGGCATGATGCGATTAAGGACCTCAAAGTCGGCGATCGCCTTCGGTTTATAGCGGGGACAGCGTGGGTACCCCCACGGCAGCAAACGCCTGCATGGCATGCGCAACGTATTATGGTGGGTGATCATGCGGAGGTCATGGGGTTTGATGCCAGGACGGATGCGCTCCGCTTGCAGGTCACCGCACGGGATGGGCAGTCATCGCGTGAGGTGGTGATTCCCGCCCGGCAGCATGACACATTACCCCAGTGGACATTCGCTTTTGCAGGCACCATCCATGGTGAGGGCGCTCAAGTACGAAAGAGCGTTCATCTTCTGGCCAGCCCTGGAATGACACGGCAAGTGTTTGCGGCCGGTATCGCTGCACATCAAGAGCAGTTGAAAGTGATTGTCCCATCATCGGATCAGCGGATGGAAGAAGTTCTTCAGCGCATTCATCGTCGGAATGGCCGCGCCGAAAGTGTCCTGGATTATGGCTTTGATGTTACGCAAGGGGCGCGGGCAGCCGTACAGGCTCTGCAACAGGGTCGGGGACGTGATGCGCAAGTCGGTGATCGCACCGCAGGCTGGGCAGCGGCTTTCGGGCGTTTGGGGGCCATAGTGGGTTTCCGTCGTACAGTGACCGAGCCATCTCCGCCATCCCATGTGACGCAACAGGTCCTGGCAGAAGTCATGGGGGCCGTCTCGGCGTGGGAGACAGATCATAACTGTCGCGTGACAGCACAAGATCGGATCGCTTTAGAACACTATGTCCGTCGCGTCAGTCAGCCCCGTGCCTGGCGAAAGCTCTTACGGCAGGTGCCCTCACGATTGTCCAGAGCCGCGGATGATCATGCACGGTCGGTGGTGGGTTCTTCAGCCGGGCAGGGTGGGAACAGCGAGACGCAGGCGATTGCGCGGTATCTCGCACGAGGAGCCAGTGCAGCACAGGCCTTGGGAGAAGACACGGTAGCAGATATCTTTGAGCGAGCCCTCCAGCGATTTGGGGAGCATATGACAAGAACCCGGATCGCAGGCCGAGAGAATGACGTGAAAGAGATGGACGATACCGCCATTAACCAGAGAGAGCCACATTCCCCTCAACAGGCATTACAACTTGCAGTGGCCATTAGTGAGCGGATAGATGCACACCATCCGATTCATCAGTGCGATTTGGTAGGCGAGATTGCAACGTTACTGCCTCAAGCAGAGGTTCTTTCCGAAGTGGACAGGGCCAAGGTGAACAGCCTCTGTCACACATTGGCGCGAGATCGCGTGATTTTTGATGCGAAGCGAACGCTCGCGAGGGAACTTGTGGCCACAGACCCGCGCGGTCCGCTCGCGCAGTCATTTAATGAGGATATCTTTATGGCGGTCGAAGGTCCCCGGCCGGTCAATTTACAGCATCCTCTCGAATTCCAGCACAATAGCGTTAAGGAGGAATATGACCGTCGCGTGCCTGAAGTCGTCAAGGTAGTGGCGAAATCAAAACTCCATCCAACAGCGATGGAAAGAGCGGCGGCCCACGTGATCTACAGTGTGGAAAAAGGATCAGGCGATGACGCGCTTGGTCAGGTGCTCCGCGATGTCTTCAAGCAGGGATCACTGCCTTCTGCAAAAGCCTTTATGCAAGAGCGGACACAACTTCTCATGGATATTCCTGCGATTACTAAGGTCAAAGATGAACAGACCGCACGGGCGATGTTAAAGCGGGTCTTTCGGTCATTCACGCATCGGGAAATCATGGCCTTTGCGCATTCGACTTCTGATGACGGGCAGGGCAGGGCAATAGCCGATGGCTTGAAGCGTCTGACGCGCGGGTCACGCTATGGTTTTGCGGCCTGGACGCCGGCGGTAAAGCAGCTGGCCAGGCAGTTACATCCAAAACGCGCTCGCACTCGATCACAGGGGCTCGAACTCTAACACATCCGCTAGCCATTCCTGGTAGCCATCGGCTTTTTGGTCCTGGGCTAAAAACCCCTTCAGTTCTGTTTGAATCAGCCAGGATACCGTTGGATTGAGTGTCCGGCGTTCCAACAGCCATGTGCCCAGCAGGACATGACGATGCGTGCGCTCGTTGTTGAGCTGATCGGGCGTTTTGGGCGCTTGTGCGTCTTGGTCATGCGGGTCATCCAAAAAGGCCGACAGGACGGCCAAATGGTCACCCGCACGTTTCTGGTTCGGGTGGTGGCTCAAATACTCTTTGATATCACGGGCAATTTCGTCGTGAATGTCAGGTTTATGCCGGCATTGCGCCACAACAAAACTGCCTAAAATGATTTTGCGACGGGTATCAATTTTACGCTTGGCATGTGATAAACTGTTCAGATTTTGCTTGAGTTTTACAATGGTCGAGAGCTTGAACGAGACGGCGGCTTTTTCCGCCTCAATCATCGCAATCAGACGTGTTGACGGAATACGAACCTCAAAAAAACCTGCTTTTTCTGCCGCCGCAATAAGACGTTTTTCTTCCTTTCGGCGAACACGCTTTATCTCCGTCTCAAGGCCCTTTTTTTGGTGCTCTAAGGTGTCGTGATGCTGACTATTTCGAACATGAGTTGCCGTGGTCATTGTCTCATTCCGTTTCTATACCAACGTCAAAAGGTCAATAATGGTCGCCACCACCCACGGATCATCAAAGGTGTGATGTCGCCTAAAACACGACTATCAAGTGCTTGAGGCGTATCGCCTGCGACGATCAAACGATTGTGAGAATGCCGCATGACAATACGCTTTAACACACGTGTTCCATGGGGATTGCCGGCATGACAGAATTCTCCTGTCGTTGCGATGTCGATATGATCATCGCGTAAACAAAATGACACATATGTCGCAGTACGAGGCAATGATGTGATATAAAGCCCGGTGGGAGCAGAGGGTGAATAGTTACCAACGACCACCCCGTTCGAGACTAACTGATTGACGGCAACAACAATGATCGCCCATATCGCGACACCACTAAAAGACCAGCGATGGTGATGAAGGACACCTTTAAAACGATTCATCCACAGCCGGTATGGGAATGTATATGGGTGGATCATGGCTCATGTTCTTTACGTAAGATGGCGGGCGCGCCAGGGGCCTTTCCCCGCAGCGTTGCTTGAAGTTTTTGTAACCGCCACCGTAGACGGGATTTATGTCGTTGTTGCTGATGCCATGCGCCTGTTTGATACCGCGTGTCAGGGTGACTGATGATCCAAAGCCAGTAGTCGTAGACACGCCGAAGGCTGACGCGACGCGGATGTTTATTTGTAGTGAGTACTGTGTTTGTCCAGGGCGCGAGATTGAGGGGTGTTTTGACTCGAGATCTCACCTGGATAAACTTGACGAATTTGCTTCCTGAAAAGCGTTCTCGTAGTTTGTGACGCCAGATAGGCGTTTGTGCAAAAATGAGATCATCGGGATCTGCTCCTGACAAATCGCTCCAGAGCAACCGGTCTTTATGATCAGTATCGTCGTTCACACGCATCATGTGGTATCCTTTTATATCCATCAATTTACGTATCCTGATAAAAATCGCTTAACGGACATGCCTTCTTCAGGGCATCACGAACCGGCTCGATGCCAAGGCGAAGGAGCGTATCGTTAAAGTCGCGTTTGCTCCCTGATTGTTCAGGACAGACGGCAATGAGAATGTCTTTCCCATTGGCTTGATGATATTCAGCCGCTTTTCGAAAGGTCCCGGCCGCGACGCTTGTCGGGTCATCCTGATCAGGTGCGAGAATGATTCGCTTGTTTTCCGGAAGCGGCGCGGACTGAAACCCGGAAACACCAAAAACTGCCCACACTTCAATGCCCGCGGTCAGCCAAATGGATAATGCTGTTTCCGGCCCTTCAGCCACAACAAGGGGATGGTCTTTTTGATCGTCAAAAGGTAAAAAGCGACCTGCTGAATGAGTCAGTGAGCCAAAGCTCGGTTTTGATGCCGACACGTCGGCTTTCTTGCCATCAGGATTAAGCAGTATTCTCTGCCCTCCCGTGATCACGCCATGTTCATTCTCAGCCCAGACAACCAGGGCGCCATATTGGGCATGAAGAACGCCCGTCTTCTGTGTTGGTGAGAGGTGATCGTCAAGTGACGGAAGCCAGTTTAATCCACTGACGGGCCATTGCATAATGTGGCGGCTCTTCAAGTAGGTTTCCGCAGGTGTATCATGAAGAGGTAAGGCGAGGCGTTGGAGTGTCGTGATAAGTTCCTGCTTGTCTTTTTTGCGCTGCGCTTCACTGGCGGCTTGCGCTGTTTTTCGGGTCATTCGGGCCCGTTGTGCTTTTGCCGTCAATGTGTGATATGTTTGATCGTGCTGATGATATCCCACATAGTGGGCGGCCATTTGAAGCACTTGTGGAAAGTCATGGCGGGCGGCGTTTTTAACAATGGGGCGGCCACAAAGACCAATGGCCACTAAGTCAAATAAATCTCCCCCAAACCCGGCTTTGTGGTGATGCCACTGACCATATTTATTCGATTCAAACGTCATGGAGATGGATGTGTCATGGGCCACGCGCACACTATGGGCACCTTCTTTTTTAAGCGGCCCGAATGTTTTTTCAAACAGGTCGCGCGCCCGCATTTCAAGAAGCGGCCTCAGGTCCGAAGCACTAATCGGGGCTTTGGCGGATGTTTGAGACGATTGTTCCGGGTCTTTCTTTGTCTGATCATGTCGGATGTCATCACCTGAAGGTACCGCAGAGGACTCATGACCCGGTTCAATGTCAGCCTTGATTTCATCTTCGTCAGTACATGGTGTGACCTTTGCAGCGTCCTGTACTGTCGGTGACGGTGGTTCAATGATCGTCACACTGTCAGCGAGAGATTCGGGCGGTGCTAACATCGGGTCTGTCGCATCCTGTTCATCAGAATGTGATATTGTTGCCGATATATTGTCTAATATGTCTGATCGAAAGAGCGCCGGATATTGCACTACCAATGATTTTATGTTGTTAAGTGTGCCGGGATCAATATCAGATAATTTTGAGACCAATGTCGTCGTCGATATGTCCGCCGCGGTTGAAACAGGCGCGGCTTCAGTAGGAACTGGTGATAAAGCCGGTTCGATTTTCTCCTCGGTACCTTGTTCATGAACCTCTGTATCTGATGCAACCTTGCGACCATTGGGTGCTGTGATGTCCGCTATGTCACTTGTTGTCGTCTTGGGCGTGGCGTTTGCTTTTTTGTTTTTCGTCTCTTTCAGCGCGTTTATTACTTTCTCGCGCCGTTTTGTAACATCTAATTCCTTGGTTACATCCTCCGGCGATTTAACATGATCAGCCATGTCCTTTCGCGTAAAATACAATGCCTTAGTGCCGAGAATAGGATGTGTGCGCCGCGTAAAAATCACAGAACCATGTGCGGGTAACCGACCAAGCGTAGCCGCGGACATCAGGGACACCTCGCGCAGCTGCGTTGATGCGCTTGACGAGACGGAGCCCGCAAATAAACCTGTTACCTTGCTCGATGATGATGTTCCCCGCGTGCGTGTTTCGATGGTTCGCCGCCCTAGCATTGTAACAATGTCTTGTGCAGTACGCGCAGCCCCGACAGCCCCGACAACGCGCGCTTCGCAACTATCAAGCCACGCATCCGCGCCCGCCTCACCTCCCCAGGCTTCTTTGAGTTGTCCCAGCGATTGGTAAATCAGCATGAGATGCATGCCAATGGATCGCCCGGCATCACGAACATTGGTAAGAGCATCCATGCCGCCAAGAACGCGGGCCTCATCAATCAAAAATAACCGACGGGCCTGTGGCCTGTCCGGATGCTCAAGTAACTCAGTGGCCACGTACATTGCACCAATGAGCAGACGGAGAAAAGAGGCAAAATCCTTCACGGATAGCGTAGGGATGTTAATAAAAATATCTGTACGAGGTTCGAGGGCACGTAAATGATCTGCTGCATTGTGGGATGAACTCCCGTAGGCGGCCACATCCGGAAAGCGCACAAAAGCGAGTTTATTCGCAATACTTTTGACAACACCGGGAAATGTACGTTCATCAAGGGCTGCTAAACCCTTCATTTCATCAGTAATAAGTGGCATTTGATATCTTGATGCAATTTCCGTACCAGCCTCAATAACGTCGTCCCTCGATTGATTAATAAAACGCGAAATATCTCTCGCGACATTCGAACTGTTTTGATCAATAAAATAAGCCATGAGTGCCGCAAAAAGCGAGCACGACATTTCGTGAAAATACTCTGAAATATCCGAACTCCGCGCTGATAGCGGCATGAGCGTCTTGGCCATTGTCAGATAAACCGATGGCGTGCTCGCCGCGAGCGGTGCCACAAGCTTGAAAGGATCAAAGCCATTCTCCGCATTAATCACACGGGCTGTATATCCCATGGCTTCACGCGCATCTTTCGTACGGGCGTAAAGATCGCCTTTGGGGTCAATCACAACCAACGGCCCGGCATAATGCAGAATATTGGGAACAATAATCCCCGCGGTCTTCCCGCCAGCAGATGCTGTGATCACCACCACATGTCCGTTGCCGCGATTTGGATCCATGGTAATCAACCGACCTTTCCCTTGTTGTTTCCAGCTGAGAGGATCTGCCGGATCAAAATCGGGCGTGGTGTCAATTGGATCAGTCAGTTCCCCTAATACAATGCCGCCTTTATGGCTAAAGTGGTGCTTGATTTCGCTGATGTCTGCCCATCGTGCTTGTGGTAAGCCCTCGACCGTCCCACTCCCTGTTTCGCTTTTGGGATCAGTCGCAGATCGATAGTGATGTGATAAGGCCAGGACAGGGCGAGCCGCACAGGCTAACATGGCTGTAGCAATAAGAAAGACACTCAAAACGGTCGACAGCGAGCCTGAAGGCAAGGGTCGATTGAACCAACTCGCCCAGAAGAGTGCTTTCGTATGACCCCAGATGTAATCCAGACGCATCCAGTAGAGTTCTAAACCATCGTGACCCACCCAAGGCCGCATCCAATACCAGACAAGTCCGGGTAACCATAAAGCCCACCACCATAATGACTTGCTGACACTGTGATAGGCCATCACATGACTACAGGCCGCTGGAGCTAAACAGCTTAAGCTGAAATAAAGATCATACCATTGCGCCGAATACAGCTGAGCGCGAAAGACTTCCGCGTTAATGATAAACAACATCAACGTGGCGATCAGAACAATGCCAGGCATATACACCACAGGACTCGTGATGGTGTCGACTAGCCAGTGCGTCAAAGCACTCCCATATCGCTTTCGTTTACTCCCCTTCATGGTGTGTACTGATCCACTAAATAAGTCCGTTCCGCTTCGGCAAAAACAACGGATGAAAACGGCCGTTTGATGGAATGGTTGAGGAACGTCATCACCGTACCCGCAACTTTACGACGTAACGTTGATATCATCGCAGCATGTCGACCAAAGGCCGTATCGTTCGCCACAACAATCATGTGTTGTACTTGTTGGTTTTCGTGATTGTGGGTAGGGGGACTGTTCAGCAAGCTGTGAAACCAGGCCCACGGTAAAAAAGCCTCAAGACACATGAATACAGAATTGCTGGATAACAGCACATCAGGTTGAATGGCGTCAGGCAAGGACAGTGGCGTTGCAGGCATTAATGTCCATGTGCCTGTAACCCACGGTATGCCGTACCGTGCGCGGGCAATACGCGCATCTGTTATTTTGAAGTCAGGGGATTGAACCACCGCACATATGTCGCGATCCAACATCCACAGGGCACTGCGGCGATGGAAACGGTAAGGTTCGCTGACACCCAGATAAAGCGTCAGGTTTTTTGCGGCGACTGCTCGACACCAAAAGCTCAAGCCGTCAATGTCTTCAGCATCAATGATGTTTTCGCCCAGAACAATCGTCCCGTTGCGGGGAAGTTGATCACGGAGTTGAATCCAGCGCGTCAGCGGCGTAAGGCCGACAGGAGCAGGGATTTCATACCACCGACTCTGAAAACCTTCTGTTATGTCATTCTTAGTGTCAGGACGATGCGGAAGTGATTGACCAAGTGAAACAACAATAAACATCACAGCCATGACCGCCAGTCGGCAGGATCGTGCTTCATCAGGAGAGCCATGTTGAATGCTTTTGACTTCCAAGAGGCCGGTGATGATCATGATCACAACCAAAAAAATCAATGCCCACGGAAGATCTTTAAGGGAGTCCATTAAAGGCAGGAGGGGAGATGCTGGAAAGACAGGCACACATAAGAGCGCCATCGTTGCACCCGTGAGGCCCGCAACGGCGGTGAGACCCAAAAGTGTGATGAGAATACCGCACGCGCCAAGCCCCACCAATGCAGCGTCAAGACCAATCCCGATCAGCCCAATGCTTGAGATGACCACCGGCCACACCAAAAAGCTCACCATGGCCGTGATGCGTGCCCACATTGTGCCCAGAATGACCGCAACAATAAATGGAAGCAGTGCCCATGCTAAAGGAAACCGATCATCGAAATATGCAAAATAGGTCAGCCCACTGCCCGCAAATGCACCGCAGATATGTCCTATAATATTTGCCCGCAGCGTTTCTGCCCGGGGCGCTCGTAAGCGATCGAGGAGGGTCATTTCATTGACTGGCATAAGGGTCAAATGTCCAATGATGTACGGATGGCGTGAGGTCGTCGCTACCTTGAACACGGCGCATCATTGCGTGGGCATCCACGACATGAACAGCGCCAAAGGCCAGAGGTCGTGGGGATTGGCGGGGCGGTTGAGCCTTTGGATCGGGTAGGGGTGTTGAAACCTTTTGACCTGCTAATAGCGCCAGGACTGTTGCCGGTGTCGTTAACGCTTTATTACCCGCGACATGCCGATACGCGGAGTATCCGCGATCGCGGCCGCTTGTGACCGGTAATGCAGCCCAGACGCCCGCCAGACAGTTCGCAAAGGCGGGATGTTGTGATCTGTCCGTTTGAGCGGGTCGAGGGCCACACTCGGCGATGAGGTATTGCGCCAACCGATCCTGTGTTTTGGCATGAAAGAGCACATCACGATCAATATGGTATGTGGTGATCAAACGTTTCAGTGTAGCATGAATGATTTGATACCCGCCCGCCGCGGTCGACGGATAGCCTGCCGTGCGGACGCGTTTCTGCCACTCAAGAACCTCGCGCAGACGCATCTGTGTGAGGGGTTGCGGTGGAGCCAATCCAATACGCCGTTCATAATCATTGTACCCACGTGGTGCTTCTAAAGCGCGAATAAAAGTCAGGAGGTCGCTTGTGGTGGCCGGTGTGGCCAGTGCCATCAGTACGAATACCCAGGATATCAGGAAGAAGAGCGTGACGCCGACATGTTGAATGATGGTTGACTTCATGCCGTTCATTTCCGAGTGCCAACGGATCGTGTCAGAGTTTTCAGCACAGGGTTGCCCACTTTTGACAACGTGACAGAGCGAAAGGGATTGGGGTGCTTTTGACCTGGACCGTTGGCCACGGCCCCGACCGCTGAAGGTAATGTCCATATGAGAATCATGGCCATAAGTTCCATCAGCAGAATGGTGATAATCGTTGGTAACGGTTGAGCACCTGCTGCCCGAAGATCCCAGGATAATGGTGCAAGTGTTG
>JAPORV010000199.1 GCA_026710055.1 Aestuariivita sp. | reverse complement strand
CATCGAAAACCTTTTGTCACAATGCCGCAAGCTGTTGCTCGGGCGATTGATCGACGTCTGCTCCGCTTTTTTTTCAGGTTAAAATGGTAGTATGAGCTAAGAGCGCGATAACACACTAGCGATTGCTAGGCTAGAAGGCGAGATGGAGGCAATCCGAGCGGAGAATGAAGCAGTAGAATCTCGAATTGATATCCGGCTTGCGGAAAACAAAAGCGCCATGAATCAGCTGTGCACTGACATGGCCACCCATTGAGACGAAGCAGCACGCCGTAAAACCGCCAACACGCGGTGGATCATGGCCAGCATTTTGGCTGCTGCAGGGTTAATTGTCATTATTCTTGGCTTTATGCTTCGTTTACCTATCGCCACTTAATTCGTCTTAAGACGTGAAATTCTGCCGATCTGCATAAACAAGACTTTGATGGGCGGGTAAATTAGTGCGTCTCACAAGACAGAAAGAGGCCTGTTGGTCTCGAATAAAACCCTTTTCCAAAACTTATCAATTCAGAGGACAGCTAGAAGGCGCGTACTAGGTCCATCCTTTCCTGAAGAGTGTTGTTCATATTTCCATCTACGGAAATTCAATGAACTGAGAAACAACGCTAAACCTCAAAAATGCCCAAAAACGAGCAAAATTTGCCTGAATGTAGAGTTTTGCAAGTATCCCTATAGACTGATTCATACGTAAATAGTTATGGATTTGAAATATATATAAAGTATATCCAGAAGAGTTACTGCCCTTCAATTAAGAGCTGTTTCGAGTAAAATTTTAGAATTCATGTCTGGCGATACCCGATATATCGGTAAATCATCCCAGAATTTTTTGAGCATCTCAAGTAATCGATGTTGTTGTTGCGACTCAAGCTCTTGAGTGAGCGCAACATATGCAGTTTGCCTTTGATTGGCGTCTATATCACTTGATAATGTTTCCAGTGTATCGCGATAGGATAATAAATATGTATTGCGATTTGATCGGATGCCCTCTAAACGCTCGACATTTTGGCGAAAGACATCAAGTAACCTTGTGCGCTCTTCTCCACCTGAAATACGAATACGATCGCGTAAAGCCAAAGAGTCTTGACGAAGCTTCTCAATTGTACGTGTATCTTCAAGGATTGTTTGAATAAATGCTGCACCGCTTATGAAAGTTGACTTTGCGGCTTCAATAATTGACGAGGCAGTTTCTTCTTTCGCCACACGAAATTCGAGTTGAAGATTTGCCAATACTTCTTTTCGTCGTGGGTCTGCTTCCTGCTCAAGCAATTCGGACAATGTCGAAAGCGGATCATCTTTTTCGCTGACTGGCCGGTCTGCCTCTTCAATCCAGCCGTCACGAATTCTTGTATAGCGATCATCGGATACCACGATAGCAGAAAGAACAAATCGCGCCCCAAAAAATTCGCTTCTCAGTGCTTTGCCGGTATTGCTGTTAAACATCGGATATTCGCTACGGCGCGCTGTATAAATTTGTGATTCTTCAAGATCAACTGAACCACCACGCGTTACTAGTCCACCTGATTGACCATGATTGCGACCAATGGCATTCAACCTAAATGGTTCAAGCATCAATTCTTCAACATTTCCATAAAGGTCGTAGAGTCCAAGAGGATTTGGTTGTCGTCGACCACCCATAATTTGCAAACCACTTCCACCTGTTCCAGGCGCACGAAATGCTGCAAAATCGGCTAATGTCCCTTCTGTAAAGAACCGTCTTGCGGCAAAAGTTGATGGGTCAGCTTGTGCTCCCCCCCGCGCGGCATATTCCCATTCTGGCTCCGTTGGTAGACGGACAAATGCAACGCGGTCACCTTCTGATGGCAATTGATCTCGCGCATTTTGAATTAACCACTCTGAATATATTCGTGATAAATCAACGGCCTCAAACCAACTTAAATCGCCTTTTGCTCGTGCTTCTGGCGGCTTGAATGGCTGGGTGCAATCACCTTTGATTGCGCGATATTGAGCTTGGTTCAATTCGTAACGAGACATGTAGTAATGACTTACCCCTGAATCTAAGTCATTAAATGCACCACGTAGGTATGCAGATCGAAAGTAGTCTGAATAAGCGGTATTTGCATCAGATTGTCCCATCCGAAAGCTTCGATCAGCCAATGGGCGCGAGATATCAACGGGCACTATTATTTGTTGAAAAGCCATGCCGCCTCCGCAGGGTATGGGCAGAATAAGATCGGCTGAGAGACCTGATAACTTTGCTCCTGGATCAATGAGAATGTCAGGCCAATCGGTTTCTTGAGAGAAAGCTGGCAATGTGAAGAGCAATAGTACAGTTGAAAATATTCTCCTCACTAAGTGGCTCCTTGGCGCAACACTTCTGCTGGATCAATGCGAAAAGCACTTCTTGCCGCGAAGTAAGATGTACAAATAACAAATAATAGGACTGTAACAATTATTGCGATTATCTGTTGACTGGTTAACACCACGAGAGCACTATTTTCTGTTAATTCGCTATCAAAGAGAATTTCTGCTAAAGTAGCTGCTGCAAAAAAAATCAAAAAACTAACAATGAGTCCAACAAAGCCGGATACAATCGCTTGAATAACTGGAAAAAGCCAAAGTCTGTTTGCAGCAATGCCTAAAAGCGCTAATGTTGCAATTGTTTGGCGCTTTCGTGCAACCTCACCCCAGAAACTAAAAATTAATGCTGCTGCCAATCCGAGGCTAGCAATGCCAGCATTTAACAAAAGGGCAATGTTGAGATTACGATTGAGACTTAAAACGCCGGTCACTTCGGCGGTTTGTGCTTCTGTACGAACATCAAAGAATTGCTCTACTTGAGACTGAAGGGCGGCGAGCTCTCTGAGATCACGAGCAAAAATTCGCATACCTTCGAATTCTGGAACACGCGTGGAAAAATCACGTCCTTCAGTTATTCCATAATCAGGCAGAGCATACTCGTCATAAAATGCTTCAACGAGATCAAGCACTGCGATATCTGCGAAAATTGATCGACCTGCCGCATGCGCGTCAGGTAAAATCGCAACTGTTTTTAGTGGCAACATTAATTGTTTTGGACGCTCTGCTGCTTGCGTAAATATTTGTATTGGATCACCGACAGAAATATTAAGTTGACGTGCCAAATTAGCGCTCAAAACAGCATCATGAATGCCTAATTCAAGATTGTTTGGTAGCGTAGGATCACCTTTTCCAGAGGGTACAAGAATCGCAGTACGTTTTTGAATATCTCCCTGGCGCCGAACATTGACAAAGTCAAAGATACTACGGGTTTTAGCTGTAACAAAGCCCGATAATTTCCAGCTTCGAACGATCTCAACATCTTTTTCTGAAAATCCAACATTGCCGGTAGTTTCAATTCGAAGAGTGGTAGGATCATTCAATAGGCGGTCGAGTAGCGCACTATATACACCGTTTTTAATTCCAAAAATGACCATCAGTGGCACTAAAACACTGGCAAGAATTGCTGCATTACAAATCAAATGTATTCGCTCGTATAAAAGACCTTTAATCGCAAGGCGGAAGATTAATCGCATTGTGCGATCTTAAGTTCTTTGAGCATGCAATGCACCTCAGGGTTTGCAGTATTGTCGCTGGTCTCGACGGCAAATGTAAACCGACGCATTTGAAAGCGGTCCAATAGGGCTAAGTCATGTGAAGAAATGATAACACCAGATTCACCTAGAGTTGCAGATTCAATCAATAAACGCATGGCATTTTCTGCTGAAGCAGGATCAAGTGCAGCGGTTGGCTCATCAGCAATAATAAATGCTGGATTGTGTGCTAATGCACGTGCAATAGCAACTCGCTGACGCTGCCCAATAGACAAAGCGCTAGGTGAAAGTGTATGTACCTCATCCAAACCAAGACGTTCAATCAGCTCCTGATGCCAAGCAGGATTAATACGGTTTGATATTTTCTGACTGAGCGCGATATTCTCCGAGACTGTCAAAAATGGAAGTAACCCACCGCTCTGTGGTATGAAACCAAAAAATTGAGAACGAATTTCTGCTGGGCTGGAAGTGGGGTCATTCCAAATTTTGATAAGGTCAAAGGAAGTTTGATTTTGTTTCAGTTCATAATTTCCTGAATGAGATTTGCGAATAAGCCCAAGTACTTCGAGGAACATTGTTTTTCCAGTGCCACTTGAGCCACTGATTCCCACAACTTCACCAGCGGTCAGGAAAAAATTTGGTACTGTTAATCTAAATCGCCTTTCATGGTCAGCGATACTTATGGTGAGTGAACTAACGTTCAATTGAGCAGATGTCACGCTCATGGTAGAACATCAAAGGGCATTGCAAATACGTAGCTTCCATCGGGAGAACCTTCTTCGAGAGCCGTCCAAACAGAACTATCCAGGAGCCATTTTTCATATTGTGTAAGTTTTTGGCGCATACCATCAATTATTCCACGCCTCATCATGGCGCTCTGTGCCCAGCGCTCTTCGGTCATGTTTAGGATTTGGCTTTGATATGGAAGTCTTTCAAGAAATTCGAGTGCACCTCCAAGTGTTTTTGCTTCACGGCTCACGACCAAGTCAGGGTTTTGTGCCATATCCGCTATTAAGCCGCGTACTTGTCCAAAGAAACTCAACGCATCATTTGAACTCTGTGCTTGTTCCCCAAAAGTGACGAGTTTGCGCAATAATTCTGCCATCGTTGCCATTTCATTTTTTGTAACCAGTAAACGCGGTTCAATTGCCAGACGTTGCGGGTTTTCCACCGCCTTATTTGCTACCCAGCCTTTGATCACACTCGGCACTTGGGTGCCTCTTTGCGAACCCAACCAAGCGAGTTGCATTGCACGACCAAGTTCCACAAGATTTCCGGCTTCATCATCATTTATAATACTATCCTCGCCGCGGATCACTCGGACATGGTCTGTGAGCGCGGTCACGAGGCGAGTTGCGACTTGTTCAAAAGCTGGTTCTGAACCGTTTTCAATAGGAAAATAAAATTCCAAACCTTGAAAACGGGACAGTTCTTTGTATTTGCCTGCAGCGTAATCATGATTAGCGCTGCCTGCAGGCGTTTTGAGATGTAAAGTCATGATAGCAATTTCTTTCCCTTCAGCATCCCTTTGCAATTCTGCTGTACCAATTTCCGATCGGGCATTGGAATCGCGTGGATCTTTAGGGCCAGCATCTGTGACCAGAATAATATATCGTGCGTCGACAGGATCACCATCACCATGCACTTGATTCCAGTCGATTTTATCAATGGCATCTTCGACAGCTGCTAGGCTATCTTCGTTAAAGCCAGGCGAATTCGCCTCTGCAACATTAATTGCTTCACCAATTGCTGCAACCACCGGATTTTCGTCACTTCGGCGTTCTAAATTAACGAGGGTTTTTGTGCGATACTCAAGACCAGGAACAGCACCTGTATTATCGCGAAAACCAATCACACCAAAATTGACTAAATCGCCGATCTCAGTTCCTGCAATTTGACGAACGGTGTTCTTTAATACTCGTTGCGTCAAAGCAATATATGGTTCCATTGATTGTGTCGTATCGAGCAAAAAAACGATACCAACATCAAATTGCCCTTCTTCGATCATTGTATCATTTGCAATGCTTTGTGCCTCTTTCGGAACTGAAGCAACTTGCATTAACAAAACGTCATCGTAAGTCATTGGATGTAATGATTGAGAAAAATCGAGAATAGGCATCAGATAAAGCTCTTCTCGGATATTGACGAATTCATCAGGTTCGACTGCGACAATATTTTGGTTGCCACTGCTAATACCAGCACTTGCTTCAGCAACTAATCTTGACTGTACATCTTGCAAGGCTTCGTGATTCATTAACCAAAGCAAATCATCTTGGGTTTCAAAAAGAAGTTGACGATTCCGACCAGCAGAATTCGTAAAAGCACCAATGATATTTTGCTTCCACAGTACTGTGCTACTTTCCTTGACCCATCCTTCTGGAATAGAGGTTGGATGCGGGCCAACTTCAACCCACTCATTCTGTCGAGCGAATACATAAAGTGGTTGGAATGCGGCATAGCTGTCGATGATATTTCCATCAGGCCTATCAAGGCGTTGTGTGCCTGGTCGCGTTAACACTCGTTCGTAAATTGTTTCCGTCCCAGTGAGAATAAGCGGCCTGCGTTCTTGAGCAGTCGTTACGTTTGATATTGACAAAAAAGTAACGGTGATGATTCCAAAGAATATGGAAAACCTAAGGGACATTGCGGTTTACTCCTTTAATTCTCGGAACAATAATCTTCCACAGCGCTACGCGACAGCGTGTCATCCATCAATCGTAAACGGCGGCAAACTCCGGTAAGGTATGTCTGAGCGTCAGCTGATCCGGCATTGAGCGCCCGTGTGTAATATTCTGCGGATAATGACGGTTGGTCTGAAAAGGTTAATCCTATCTGTTTCTCTAAGACCTCGTCAGAAGCATTTTGATCATAAAGTATGCCAAATGTCAGTAGTGCATCCGGGTCATTTTCCGATGTTGCACGCTCCAAAAGTCTAAGTGCATTGTCTGCCGAAACTGATTGTCCGCATGTTTTGAATCGTTCTGAGAGCGCAGAAAATCCTTGATTTGCTAATTTATCTAAACTTTCTTGACGGCACTCAGACAGCCTTGTTTTTGCTTGATCAGGCAGGCGCGGATTTTCTTCTTGTTCGTACATACCCAAAAAATACCAAATGCCTACTGCGATAGCCGCGATCAGGATTAACATAGCAATAGACATAACAACAATTAACGATTTGTTCTTTTTTTTTACGCTATCAAAAACGGTATCATCAATCAGAGTATTGTCGGGTTCGAGTGACTCATTCTGGCTTTTGTTTTTTTCCTCATCTGGTATTAGATTATCATATGGTGTTAAAGGTTGTTTGTTGGTCTTTTGTTCTTTTTCGCGGGAATTAACGGCCACAACCGTGGGACGTTGGGGACGCTCAGTCGTTTCGCTGCCACCAATATCACCGATTGTTGCATCATCGGGGCCGTGGTTTATATCATCTGGCCAATATGTTTCAAATTTTATATCGTTGATCAATATCCGTGCAGGAATATCTTCATCCATACTATTTACGATCTCTGGCCCTACAACTAACGTTAGAGTGTTACTCGCCCATTCGGTATAGCGAGCGGAAAACCGATGGCGATTGGGTTGCCACCCGTCTGGGCCTAACCACTTTTCTTGATAGCTATTAAACACTGATATTTCAATCGGATCATCAAAGGGGTCGATACCATTAATGGATATTTCTGCGAATCCGCCAAGTGGATGTTCAGGATCCGGATTGATTTTAATCATTTAATTGATCACTTTGTCTTCAAGCCTGCTAAGAATATTGCCAACACGTAAATTCTGTTCAATATTTATCGTTTCCGACTGTCCCTCTTTGGCATTTTCGACAAAAAGTGATTCGAGCATATACACCCAATCTGTCCAAGTCTCGTTAGCTGTTGACCGTGGTTGTGCGGGGATCTTATCGGCAGTATTTGCACCTGTGCGGGGTTCAAACGGTAGTCGAGTTGTGTCATTACCTAAATCAATGCGAGGAACTTGATTTCTCGGTAACTGATTTGCTCCGAGAGTTGCGACAAAGTCATTGATTCGTTCAGAACAGACGATTGAAGCTGAAGGTGCGGTTCTATCAACAGTTAACCCGAAGGAAATTTTCTTAAGATCTTGAATGATTTGATCTCGAATTCCAATTCGGTTAATGCCATAAATTAACTCATTGACAAGTTCACCGGCTATTTCTTGATTGAGTTGAAAAATTTTCAATTGATTTTCGTCGTCTCTGAGTTGCTTCAGGGTTTCTATCCAAATGTTAATGGCGGTTTCTGCCTGAAAAACTTCTGGAGTCATCATTTGAATTGTTGGGTTTTTTTGCTCTTGTTTGTTTTGATTATTTTTGGTTTCTGTTACAGAGTTGACTACTCTTGTTGGTCTGTCTAATGCACCGGGACGTCTTGGTCTTTGTACTGATGCTCCGGTTTTTGTAGGTCGATTGGTGTCGGTGACTTGTGTGATTGCTTCACTAGTTGTTGCGCTTCTGATGCGAATAGAAGCTGGAACACGTGAAATTCTATATTGAATTGTTTCCTGATCAACAGACAGTGCATTGAGAAAAGCACCGAATCTATGGTTTGATAATGTTAACTCAAGTCCATCAATAATTCGCATTGCCGCTTCACGTTTTTCCTCAATATATTTCTCAATATCACTTGACACATAAAATTGAGTAAGTTCTCGGTGAATCTCGCTGGCTACGGCTTCAATTTGAATGCCAATTTGATTTATTTTACTTTGAGGTTTACATACTTTTGTTAATTCCTCAACGAGGTAACTAGCACCACCGTCATTCAGTTCGAGGGCGGATTCCCACGCACGAGCTGGATCTTTAAAGTGTGTTTGTACAGCATCCACTTGCAGACAGCCTGCTTTAAGTTCTGCGATTCGATCAATTTTTTCTGGAATAATTGAAATTTCATTTCCGTCTTCATAATCTATGAGAGCTTCAATTGGATAGTATGGATTTCGAAGCCAAAAGCAGTTTTCGAATGGCTTTGTATTCGTCCATTGGTGCACCCAAGATGTGGATATTTTTCCGAAGCCCTTTAGGAGAGAGGCATCCATACGGCGTTCGAAACGAACATAGTCTTCTGCGGCTGAGGCACTATCGATGAGATGTTTATCAAATTTAGTTAATACAAAAAAGAGAATGCAGTCAGTCTTTGCGCGGTCATCAGGAGTGATGCCATGTGTTAGTTCAATCCACCGGTTAATGAGGTTGGGTAAACTCAGTGTTTCCATATTGCTATCTGGTACGCAAAGAAGCATTGATGTGATTTCTTGATTTTCGACGTAACGGTCGAAAAGGTAGGCGACTTTGCCTCGCAGAAGTAAGTTGACAAGTGTTTCTTCTGGTTTTTCAAGTGTAACAGATAGCGGTTGTTCAAATCGGTTGCGCGCGCCTGGGAAGTCGAGAAGATCGGTTTCAGAAAAAAACTCTGATGGTTGCTCTAACATTGGGAGAACAAGTTCTGCCGCAAGTGCTGTTATGATGGCACGATTTAGGTTCCTGGTTTGCCCGTCTGCAGTCTGAACTGATAGCATATCCTCGTTTTCTGCTACAAATAAGCCCGCTAGAGTGTTTACATCAATAATGGATGTTTCTCGTGGCTGAATGGCTGCAAGTTGTACGAAAATGACTTCTGAATGATTAATTTTGGATAGGGCTTTAGCAAGTTTGACATAAAGCTCTGTTAAAGGCACGTACCCGCCCCATGTTATTGAGAGTAAAGCGCCACGTTCATCTGGGGTCATGTTGGGAATAAGTTCAGCGGCTTCTTCCCAGAAGCCTTTTAATCCCGCTGCATAAGCAGTTTTTCCAAAAAAATTATCGACATAGTCTTGGATTTCGTAAACCTCTTCAAAACTAAAGCCGCCAGTACTTGAAGAATGCTTTATACGTCCGTGTTGTTCAAAATGTGACTTAAGAAAGTCAGAGTCGGGAGGATGTTCTGACTGATCTCCATCTTCAAAAAAACTATTTATTAAAATACGTACAATGTCGGATTCTGTGAGTAAATTCAGTTGGATCGGGAAATGAGGTGGCGTAGTCGTTTTTGTTGTCGTAAAGCGAGTCACGAGTCCGGTAGATTCTCCATCTCCTGCGGGATTGATTTCAGCGATGTAATCCAACTTTCCCTCAGGATCATCAAAGTCAGCTACGAGACGACCATTCTGAGGGCGTGCGAGTATCGAAACAAGAAAAGACTTTCCGGCTTGAGATGGGCCAAAAACACTTACGCTCATCTTAGTCTTGGCCGATCTTTCCAATCGTTCAGCACGGCGTGCACTTCGTCGTAGATGAGTTGAAATATTCTTTTTTCGCATCCCCACTAGTTCGGCATTTTCAGGATTATTAATCCAATCAATTGCTTCTCGTGATATACGCGCAACATCTTCACAGCGATTGGCGAATGGGTTTTTCTCAGTCATTTTATTAACTCATTATTGCATTAAACCTGAAAAACACCAGTATCAATCCAGTACTCATCCTCAAAGCCAAGGGTGTGAAGTCGTAATGCTATTTCGCTTTTCTTGACAGTTCCACCTTCGCCATCTTCAATTTGTTCGATTTCGAAGCCTTCGCGCATTGATTCCTGGCGTAATCTTTCTACGCTTGATTCGGAGTCACTGTCGTCAAATTCTGATTTACGTAATTCCACCTTTAATGGCAATGGTCGTGTTTGAGCGCTTGGATCGACAAAATCAAGTCGGAATAGGGGGGTTGTGGTCCAACGTTCAAGCGGTAATTGACGTGATCCAATAAAAACCGGTGAAAACATTTTGATTGTCGCATTCTCGTTTGTGGATGATTTACTATCCAAATTAACGTCAGAGAAGAGTAATCGCGAATTTGGAATTTGCCCATTGATATCCATTTCTCCAACATATCGAACAGTGGAACGCATTTGGAATGCGTCGGTTGTCACTTTAAAGTTTGGGATGTAACTCTCGGATAGTGTAATGAGCATGCCCCCAACCGCCACCGTAGATTTGGGGTCGCCAATGCGTTGTGTCACGGGGTCTCTGAATGGATACCAACGTCCTGTTCTGTATTTATGCATTGAAATCAAACGATGTGGTGGTACGACAAGCATTTCCTCAATAATGGAGCGAATAGCGGGCAGGCGGGACGGCCTGCCGGTAAGGAGCACGACGTCAACGCTTAGATAGTCAATGATTTCACACATATTGCTCAGAGCTCGTTGAAAGACCTCTCGGCTGATCGCATCAATTTCTTCGCGTGACGTTGTAATGATTGTATCGGTTATATTCCACGAATGTGCGCCTAATGCTTTGGCTGCATTTTCCAAATATTCGAGTGTATCAACACCAAACGGCTTTTGATTCACGTCTTGTGAAGTAAAGGCATTGTTCAGGTCAGCTTTTTTTTCAACATCATCACTTTTAGCTTCTTTAACTGTTGAAAGACCAAGGATATGTCCGGCAGCTAGTTCGAATTTCTCAAATTCTTCACATGTTTCACAATAAGCTAACGCGTGTTCAGCTAAAGGAATGAGGACGCGTTGTGCGAATTGTCGACGTTGCTGAACAGTTTTTTGATCTTGACCTCCAATATTTCCTCCAAATAGTTCCCGAAGTCGTTCGGCGACATAATTTCCACCTGCAGCTTCAATGGATTCTTGAATTCCAGGAATGATAATCATACTGATGACCCTATGGATGAGGTCATCACCGGCTACGCGAAATCCTTCGCGAAAAATCTGTTTAGGATGGAGTACTTTATTATCTTCACCTTGATAGCTTGTTATCATAAGATCTGTGGTCCCGCCACCGATATCAATGCAGGCTAATCTAAGTGTTGGTTCATTTTTGCCCTCGTCATTCAACCTCGGTTGCCCTTTGAGGTTCAAAAAGGTATCAATGCGACCGTCAAATTTTTGTGTGAGTTCGCTATAGAGATAAACGAGTTGTGTACAGGATGCTTCGTCCCAGTCGACCAGTATTTTTGGTGGTTCGGAATAAGGCTTTCGGCATTGCGTAAGACCAAGTTGTTTCCAGATTAATTTTAAGGCACCTTGGGTGCGTGATCTGATAATTGCCTGTTCTTTAATTGGTGTTGCGGTTGGCAGACTCAGAATGATTCTATTGAGCCGCCGTGGGAGGTCGGATTGTGCGCGACGTGAACGTGAGGCTGGATCATTAATTTGAACAAGGGCATGCGCGATAATTTCTGCCATCATGAAGCCGAAAAGGGATGACCGTGAAAAGCGCGGGCGGATAGCAGGATTATGCGAAGTCTCGCCCCGCGGCCGGAGCCTGTCTTGTTCTTCCTGCTCGACTTGTTCGATATGATCACCGGCTTCATTAAGGTATCGCATTGATGCTCTCACCGATTTTGGTAGATTATTCATATCGGTATGATTGTGAAAGCGCCAATCTTGCTGAACACTTGTGCAATCCCACAGGTAACGCTTTGGTGATGATAAACCAGACGATGTTTCTGTTCCTTCTTCACCTTGAACCAATCGGATAGCTTCTGATCCTATGCGAACAAAACTTGGCCAAAGAAAGGCGTTACGTCGACCAGATCGATTAGCGAATCGGTCATCACCTAATTTTAGGTCTGTGAATTCGACACGACTTGGAAACAAACCCGAATAGAGTAATTCTGGTTGACCGAGATCTCTGATTTCCAGTGGAAATGAGCGTGAAAGATCGACTCTTGTTTCATCGGGGAATTGTTCAATCAGAATGCCGCATGTACGGCTATTGCCAACATCCAATACGAGATCTACATTGACCGGAGTTACGGCGTCTCGTTCACTTACCGTATTCATTAAGCGTAATCGCGGCGGGCTAACGGCATGTTCAATGATTTTCAAATAGGAAAGATATCGTGCCCAATGTTCAAATTGGTAAGGTAAATCTTCTTCATTGAATCGTTTTCCAGGACGACTGCCTCTTTTGTATGAAATGAAAATCTCTTTAAGCCAATCTGATGTCCACCGCTGCGGGTCGAGTGCATTTCCTTCACTGTCAACCTCGAGTCTCCGTAAGAACCAACGCATATCTTCTGACTCAGTTACAAATCTAAATTCCCGTAAATTTTCTGCATCAGATATCTCGGGACTAACATATAATCCTTCTGTCTGGCGCTGCAATAAGGCGGTATCTAATGCGAGTTGAACGCGATGAGTATGTTCTGTATCGGTATTCATCCTATGCACTTCAACGATACGCATACGTGCCCAAGTGGAAGGCCCTGGATCATAGAGTTCTCGCCCGTTAACCCCACGCTGTCCTTTAAGTCGCAGCACTGGAACGGGCACCCATTTTTCAAGAAATGGTTCAATCGCATTATCGGATTTTATTGTATAATGTTCGTCATCTTTACGTGCATCCTTTAGGATATTTGCATCATATTCGTCATCTCCAGTTAAAGGAAACAGTGTTAGAATATCCTGACCGTCCTGTTGTCCGGTGATCCGTTCTATAAATCGGCTCGGGCGAATGGTGAGTGCATTTAAGTTAAATCCAAAATCAAGTATTTGAATTCCAGAATTTGGTATAAGCGTGATCTCATCGCGAAATTCCGTTAATTGCCTGAGTTGAGGCCTTTGATCCTTCAACATTAGTTTGCTTCCACTACGTAATCGATGGTCCAATCGGGTTGTTGCGGAGATACCGAACCATCTAAGGTTTGCGTTGCACCGCGGTCAGTAATTTGGAGTTGGAATGAACGAGGTTGTCCTCTTGTTCTTGAATAATAATATCGTATGTTAACGCGGTATATTCCATTGACAGGATCTGTGAAATAAATATTTTCTATTGGATTTCGCGTTGGGGTACCTCGGGCGTTACTATCAACATCTAAATTTCCGTTACATGTCGCAGTTTCCCGAAACCAAATTTCTGACCCCGTCGGACAGATGACATGGAGATCTAAATCATCGATGCTATCCCAAATCAGTGAGAACGTCAGGTCTCCGATTTGTGCGTTTGTTGCTTCGCGACGGGCATCGAATTCGTCTGTTTCAGGTATGCTTGCTTTTGGTATTCGTGGAAGTTCAATTGGTTCAGATTTATTCGCTTCTGGTACTCGTGGAAGTTCCATTAAGTTAGACAAGCCTTCTGGTTCAAGTGATTGCGTGTAGCAGGCGCGTCGCATGATGCCAATCTCTCTTTCCACTGATGCGATTTGACCGCGAAGGATCTGTGATTGCCGATTGAGTTCCGTTATTTCTGAATGTGAAACAGGACAGTAATTGGGGAACAATTTAGGTGTAATTGCACAGGCTTCGAAAAGCAGAAACAGGATTCCCGAAATTATCAGGAACAGGATGAACCAGCCAATCCAAAGTAGCCACCAGAGGCTGAAGCTATTTTTTTTATCTCTTTGTATTAGGTCGGTCGTGTTGTTGTGATCTACTAACGTGGCAGGCGTTGTAACATTTGTTTGTTGCACAACCAGTGGTTTTTTTTTCACGTCACTCAACGTGCCTGAAACGGCACGTTGGCTATCTGCGACCCATGCCCAATTGACGATAATAGGTTGAAAGGCGTTTTTTTCGCCAATGACATAAATTGAATTTGTTCCTGGAAAATAAATGGCGTTTGATAAAGCTTCACCTAGTCTTTGATCGTCTGGATTGTCTTTGGTTAACAATTCGTTCGCTTTTGCTGAGATATCGGCAATCAATCGATTCAATAGTAAGGTAACATCAGCACGCTCTTCTTTGCCAAGATCATCAAGTTTTCGCGGGTTTCCTTCGATGGCTATATACCAATCTAATTTATCGCCGTATTGTGTTGCGACAGGTTCTGAAAAAAGGTTTGCATGCTGATCTGTGAGAACGGTTTTGACCGTTCCATAAATGAGATCAAATGACCTTTGTGGTGTTGTCCCAAGCGGCGTTAAGCCTTCAATCGATGTTGTTGTGATGAGGGTTTCAGTCATTGAAATCTTTGATCAACGGAAAATAACTGATGGTGTTTGTTGGTAAAACACGACAAGACGCGCGCCTTCCACTTATCAGTTGGATGCGAGAATAGATTCAGCTGATAATCGTTCCAATCTCGGTTGACAGGGTCTAGACATAACTTGTGGTAAAGCGGCGGTATCCGCGAGGAATGTGATGATATTTTTTGCGCTCTGCGCGAAATTGAGGTTTTTGATTTCGCCTTCCGACATAATTGTATTGACGCCAATGAGGCGACCACAGATGTCAATGAGAGGGCCACCGGCGTTGTTTGCTGACAAAGGTGCTGAATGAAAAATAAGCTCAGATGTTTCTCCGAGGCGTTGCTCTGACAAAATAATACCATCATTTAGTATAAATTCGGGGATAAAATCATTTTGCTCAGACTGAAGTTCGTCGCGCGGGGTTTTTGCAAGCACCTGATGATTAGCGAAACCTGCTGCAAAAACGGTATGTTTTTCCTGTGAGGTATCAGGAACATAGATGTCAAAAGCTGAATTATTAGCATTTTCTACACGTATGAGCACGAAAGCATTCCCCGAAACATCAAGTTGCTCTTGAATTTTGACAATTTCCGCTGGCAATAACCGACCGACCGAGTCGTTAATGGCATAAATTTCTGATAATCTGTTATTATTGATAAAATGCGGGCTTGATATTACTAAGTCAGGACCAATAAAAAATCCGGTACTGCTTGATGATTTGTCTTCGGAAAACGCCAGTAACATAACGGTTCGTTCGTTGATATGCTGTATCAGTGGCGTTAAGTCGGAAGGTGTTTGATGTGATGATACATGCAGACGGTTGTAATTGGGTGGCAGTATAGAAGGAGCTTTTGACTCTTGGATTGTCTCAACTTCGCCTGCCGGAATATTCGGGTCTGGTGGTAATAGACCTTCTATTGTCACTCCATTCGGCATTAAAAGAGTTCCATCATCTTCGCAGATTGCGGAATTTAATGCGGAATTTAATTCATTTAATCGTTCTTCGAGTGCGCGATTGACATCAATGGCAGCGGTTAATGAGTCTGAATCTGTGATAACTTGTTCCCGTGCAAAGGCTGGAAATATTCGGTTTCCGGGAATTAGAAGCCAAATCAGTGTCGCACTCGCACTTATTAACAATAGGAGTAAAGGAAGCCATGCGACAATAGGAAATTGTTTATTGGTTCTTTGACTTTTTGACAGTTCTTGGTCATTCGACAATGAATCCTCTTGATTTTGGTTCAATGCCGCTTCTGTTGAGCCCTTTTCGGACGCATGACTTATTTCTTTTTTGTCCGAATTTGCCATAGTTGCCTAACTTTTCTTTTGCCCTTAATTTAGATTGGTTTTTTGACAATAAACCGATCCTTAAACTGATTTAGTGCCATTGAAATACACATCATTGAATTTGATTTAAATTCAAAAATTACTGAAATTCAACCTTCTAAGGTATAGTCTCAAAATTCTTGAGGAATTCGTTAATTATATGGTATCAATAAACTACTTTAATATGAATAATTCTGACTATAGTCTTAACATAACAGCGTGCTGAGCATGACTCAACAAATTTTTATTTGGTAATATCGTTAAGTTAAATTTAACAAAATTTTCTTAATTTTGGTGTGATTTAATTTTGGTGAAAATAAAGATCTAACTTGATAAAATTGTCTTCAATAATTTTGGGCTTGGATGAGAAGGATTAATTGTAGCGTTTTTGTTTAATTGATGTAGGTAACGTTTTGGCAAAATAGGCGAAGGGGTTAGGTTTTTCTTTGCATATGAGAAGAATAGTTTATGAACGAATGATTCGCTGGCAATTCCCGCTAATTTTTTATTAAATCATTTCAATTGCTTACAAAAATCGATGGAAAAATTCTTCGGTGACTTTTGAGTTGAATATGTGAGAATGCTCGCAATCATCATCAACATCGAGCAGGTTCATGAAACAGTCTTTCCGAAAGCATCTATCAATGCCAGGGTTGCTCAAGAGTGTGGGCACCTCCTTTGCCGCGCTTCCCGATGAGCGTCGTACCCAGTCCATCACCTTAAAAGATGGCCTCCTATCAGCGCTGGCGGTGTTTCATCAAAAGGTCCCATCGCTCCTTCAGTGTGATGTCATGATGCGCAATCAGGGAGACACAACCCATGCCTCCAACCTCCGAACGCTCTCATGGAA
>JAPORV010000348.1 GCA_026710055.1 Aestuariivita sp. | reverse complement strand
CTGCTTTCCTGACGGACCCTGCTTCATGCCAGCTTCCTTGAGTTCGCGCCGTTTCTTGTTGCTCATGTTCTTGCGCTTGCCGCCGATATAGGTCTCATCGACTTCCGCCGGGCCTTCAAGAGGACCACCGTCGCTTTCCATCTGCCCCGCGACTTCCCTCAACCGTCCAAGCATGAACCAAGCCGTTTTCTGCGTAACGTCTATTTCCCGCGCAAATTCCGTCGAGGGAATTCCCTTGCGGTGCGAGGTATGTAGCCAAATAGCGACAAACCACTTGCGCAGAGGAAGACGGCTTTCCTCGAAAATGGTACCCTTGCGTACCGAGAAGTCCTGTTTGCATGATTTACAGCGGTAGCGGTGGCCGCGCTTTAGGCGATAGTGATTTTCAACTTCGCCACAGTGCGGGCAGACGATTCCACATGGCCAGCGGCTGGCCTCCAGATGCTCAACGCAAGATTTTTCGTCGGGAAAAGCCTCTTAGAGGTCGATGAGATTATTGTAGGATTTGAGCAGAGCCAGTCACTCCGTTGACTTATGCCCTATATAAGTATTCGAGTTAGGGGTTACAAGTATATAGGCCCCATAATTTTATCAATTACATAAGTTTGTGACCAAATTTGTGTAATGGCAACTATATTGTAATTTGATCAAATCTCGTGTCTCGTGTGTTTTTTGGGAGATAAATTACGATGGTTGAAAATGATATTTATCTTGGAAAAAAACAAATGACGTTTGTAACCCTCGTATCATAAGATTGATATCAATCGAGATCGTGAAATTAATTTCAATTGAGACTGTTAATCAGCAATAAGAAGTGGTGGTTTATTTTTTGTTATACGATGATTTTGCTGGCCTTGAATCTTGATATCCAATTTGCCACTTTTCACACCAACCTTAACCAATCCACCTTTCGTTAATTTTCCAAACAACAATTCTTCAGCAAGTGCCTTTTTTATGTGCTCTTGAATAACGCGTCCAAGTGGGCGAGCTCCCATTTTGTCGTCATACCCCTCATTCGCCAGCCATTCTGCTGCCGCACGCGTCAGTTCAATCGCAACGCCTCGATCCATTAATTGTGCTTCAAGTTGCATAACAAATTTTTCGACAACCTGCAGGATAATCTCTTTTGGCAAAGCAGCAAACGAAATTATGGCATCAAGTCGATTGCGAAATTCCGGCGAAAATAGTCTTTCTATGGCGACTGTATCTTCACCTTCACGACCACTACGACCAAATCCTATTGCTTCCTTTGCTTGTTCTTGTGCACCCGCATTCGACGTCATGACCAAGACAACATTTCTAAAATCGACCTGACGCCCGTTGTGATCCGTAAGTTTTCCATGATCCATAATTTGCAAAAGAATATTGAACACATCAGGATGCGCTTTTTCAATTTCATCCAGGAGAATGACACAATGCGGATGCTGATCGACACCGTCAGTTAATAGACCTCCTTGATCAAATCCAACATACCCGGGAGGTGCACCGATGAGGCGAGATACAGAGTGTTTTTCCATATATTCTGACATGTCAAACCGAAGCAACTCGACACCAATCGTGTCGGCTAACTGACGCGCAACTTCAGTTTTTCCCACCCCTGTTGGACCGGCAAAAAGATAATTTCCAATTGGTTTCTCTGGCTCTCGCAGACCTGCGCGCGCGAGTTTGATAGCACTTGATAAGGCTTCAATCGCTGGGTCTTGCCCAAAAACCACTCTCTTCAGACTGCTTTCGAGGTCTTTCAAAATTTCAGCATCGTTCTTAGATACATTCTTGGGAGGAATACGAGCAATTTTTGCAATTACTGTCTCAATTTCCTTCAACCCTATTTTCTTTCGCCTTTTTGATTCTGCAACCAGATGTTGTGCAGCCCCGGCCTCATCAATTACGTCAATAGCTTTGTCAGGCAATTTTCGATCATTAATATAACGTGCTGATAACTCAACCGCTGCTTTAATTGCATCAGCAGTGAATTTAACACTATGGTGCTTTTCAAAGTGTGGTTTTAGGCCATTTAATATTCGGATACTATCGTCAACAGTCGGCTCAACCACATCGATTTTTTGGAATCGGCGTCTCAACGCGCGATCCTTGTCAAAATGTTGACGGAATTCCTTGTAAGTTGTTGAGCCAATTGTTCTCAATTGACCACCCTGTAATGCTGGTTTAAGCAGATTTGACGCATCCATCGCACCGCCACTTGTTGCACCAGCCCCAATAACAGTGTGGATTTCGTCAATGAAGAGAATCGCGTCTGGATGTTCTTCCAATTCTTTCAAAACCGATTTCAATCGTTCTTCAAAATCACCACGATAGCGCGTACCGGCGAGCAGTGATCCCATATCAAGAGAAAAAATAGTTGTTTCTGCAAGAACGGCGGGTGTGGCGTTCGTAACAATTTTAAGGGCTAGGCCCTCTGCAATTGCAGTTTTTCCAACACCGGGGTCTCCGACAAGAAGCGGATTGTTTTTGCGACGTCGGCACAAAACTTGTATACAACGTTCGACCTCAGCATGACGACCAATTAAGGGGTCAATTGCACCATTTTGTGCTTTTGCATTGAGATCAACGCAGAATTTATCAAGCGCTTTTTTCTTAGTCCGAGCATTATCTTGTTGTGAATTAATTTCTTCTTCTGCGCCGTTGGCGCCAACGACCGGACGACTTTCTCCAAATGCTGGATTTTTTGCAACACCGTGCGCGATGAAATTAACAGCATCATAGCGTGTCATTCCTTGTTGTTCAAGAAAAAATGCTGCTGTACTTTCGCGCTCGGCAAAAATTGCAACAAGGACATTCGCCCCCGTTACCTCTGTTCGACCAGAAGATTGTACATGAATGGCAGCACGCTGTACGACCCGCTGAAAAGCGGCTGTTGGTACAGCCTCTGAACCATCCACACTCGACTCAAGGTTAACTAATTCTTCATCAACGAATTGTTCCAGTGAAATACGTAAGATTTTTATATCTACATCGCAGGCGTTAATCACGCGAGTTGCTTCGGGCTCGTCCAAAAGAGCCAGGAGTAAATGCTCTAAAGTGGCAAATTCATGCTTGTGTTTGTTTGCTAGACCTAGTGCGCTATGAATAGATCGCTCAAGCGTTTTTGAAAATGAAGGCATAATGATACCTCTTACACTGATTGTCGATTAACTTCAATATACAGTAATTTGAAATTTGACACTCACTAATCCCATTACCATCTACTATGGAACATTCTCAACTTGCTTCAAGTTTTTTCTGACAAAAGTTGATTAAATTTTCGTTATATTTTTGCTTTATGATCAAAAGTTACTTTTAAAATGTGTCTTTGCGTTTTCTGATTTCAGCAAAAATCTCTGCTGGCTGTGCATTGGGCATGCCAAGACGCTCCATAATTTCAGGTTTTTTAGCACGCAAAAAAGGATTTGTTTCCAGTTCAGTCGACAAGGTTGACGGAATTGTAGGAGTTCCATTTTGACGAAGTTGCTTTATGTCGGCAATACGCTCCTTCAACAAGATGTTGTTAGGATCAATGGTTAAAGCAAATTCACCGTTTGATTGCGTGTATTCATGTCCTGAATAAAGTATTGTTTTTGGTGGCAATTGGGCAAGCTTTTGCAAACTATTCCACATCTGTGGCATTGTCCCTTCGAAAACTCGACCACAACCGAGTGCCATTAGACTGTCAGCGGTGAAAGCAATGCCACTTTTTTCAAAATAATACGCAATATGCCCGATAGTATGACCAGAGACATCAATAATAGTACCTTGTTCATTACCAATAGTGATAGTGTCACCCTCACTTACGGCAATATTAAGTGGTGGTAGACGTGAGACATCTGCTTTTGCACCAATAACTTGAGCATTTGGATAGGCCGCCAGTATCTCTCGAAGGCCGCTAATATGATCATCATGGTGGTGCGTGATCAACACATAATCAATTTTCCAATTAAGTTCATCTAATTTTTTTAGGATTGGGGAAGCTTCGGGAATATCAATTAAAGCAGTTTGACCGCTTGTTGTTTCATGTGAAATAAATGCATAATTGTCAGATAGGCAGGGAATGGTAATGGTCTTTAAGGACATCGGAAATCATTTCTAGTGGAGTTATGGTTAATTTTTACTTGAGTATTTTAATGAAGGTTAAATTTCAATGCATTATGATGTGCAAGATTTGAGGAATTTTTATTACCGAAGTACTTTAGGCAGTGCTGTACAAGCCACTTTAAACGCTCAAGTTATCGAAGTTTGGCCGGAAGCAAAAGGCCAGACCGTTCTTGGATTTGGATTTGCTATACCTTTATTACGACCATTCCTAAATGATTCGCGCCGTGTTATCGCATTAATGCCCGGACCGCAAGGTGTGATGCCCTGGCCAAGAAATGCTCCCAATGTCTCTGTTCTGATTGAGGAAGTTGCTTGGCCAATTGAAACCGGACATGTTGATAAATTGCTAGTATTACACGGACTCGAAACATCAGAACAGCCGTCTGTCTTACTTGATGAGTGTTGGCGAGTACTCGGACCAGGAGGTCGTGCTCTCTTTATTGTTCCGAATCGTGCGGGGTTTTGGTCTCGGAGTGATCGAACGCCATTTGGGTATGGACGGCCTTACACTCTGGGCCAAGTTGAGAGTCAATTAAGAAAACATCATTTTGCGATAGAACAACATTTTTCGGTTCTTTACCAAATGCCGTCAACGCGCCGATTTTGGCTCAAATCTGCTGGATTGCTCGAACGAGTAGGGCGGCATTTACCACGTTTTCTTGCAGGTGGGGTATTTATAATTGAGGTTTCCAAGCGAATACTAAATCGTACTGGCACGGTTGTCAGGCATGACGTGAAGCCACAATTAGGTATTCTTGAAGGTCTATCGAGACCAGCGATGAAGCCACTGACTTTAAAATGTAGTATGAGGAAAGAAATAGTGGATCGTTTAACGCCGTAGCACAATAAAGTTCTGAACATTGCTTTATTGCAAAAATATGTCGAAATTTTCGAGCTTTGCTATCGAATTGCTACTCGTTAATGCGTGGCAAAGTGCATAGGAATTGCCGATACCAGTAATCAAAGGGTTGCACAATATGCTCAATGATAGGCTTTTTCACGCTTATTTCTGCAAAGTAAATCTCTTACTCGTAAATTTGCATGCATCGTTGGTCATTGATTATTAAGTGAGTCAATAGGTTATCTCAAAATGAAATTAGGTGAGAATACTATTAGTGCAAAATAATGATTTATTGATCATACCTATACGCGGATTCAGGGTATTAAAAAGGTACATGATGTTTAGCCAATAGAAAGAAAATCAGGAAGAAAAAGTACTGTAAGTTAAATACTGTGTTGCGGCACTTTAAACTCTCTGATAAATGCCACTTAGTTTTGCTGGTGAGCGGGTTACCACTTAGAAAGTTGTCCAGAAATTTGGTATACCAATAAAGAAAATAGTGTCTGAAAGGGCAGAAACAGATGTCGATTTCCAAAGGAATAGCTGATCGATATGCAACTGCAGTTTTTGAAATCGCAGTAGAAAATGACCATTTGGAAGAACTGGAAGAAAATATACAAGATTTAAGCCACATTCTCGAAATTAGTGATGATCTACATGATGTTATAGCGTCTCCGGTTATACGTCGGATTGAACAAAGAGCCGTAATGGCAAAAGTTGCCGAGAGTCTTAATTTATCACAAACAATGAAGAATTTATTATTTTTGATGGCGGAAAAGCGTCGCTTGTTTGTGTTACCTGTCTTATGTCAAACTATACAGGAAAAAATTGCTACATTTCGTGGTGAGTTGACCGCAGAAATCAAGTGCGCCAAAGAACTGACAAAAGAGCAAATAGATAAATTATCAAATATACTGACAGCTAAATTAGGCAAGGATATTTTAATGAAAGTGACTGTAGAAAAAAGTCTAATTGGTGGTCTAGTTGTAAAAATTGGTTCAATAATGATAGATACATCAATTGCGGCTAAGCTCGATTCTTTACAGAACGCAATGAAAGAGGTCGATTAAATGAGCATTCAAGCAGCGGAAATTTCTGCTATCTTAAAGGATCAAATTAAGAATTTTGGTCAAGAAGCCCAAGTCTCTGAAGTTGGTCAAGTATTGAGTGTTGGAGATGGAATTGCCCGTGTTTATGGGTTGGACAATGTGCAAGCAGGAGAAATGGTAGAGTTTCCCGGTAAGATTATGGGAATGGCACTTAACCTTGAGAGTGATAACGTAGGTGTTGTTATTTTTGGTTCTGACAGAGATATTAAAGAAGGTGACACTGTTAAGCGATCGAAGTCAATTGTTGATGTGCCAGTTGGTGATGCTTTGTTGGGTCGGGTTGTTGATGCGTTGGGCAATCCGGTAGATGGAAAAGGTGCAATTGAGAGTGTTGAGCGTCGAGTGGCAGATGTAAAGGCACCGGGGATTATTCCGCGAAAGTCAGTTCATGAGCCAATGGCAACAGGCTTGAAGTCTGTTGATGCGATGATTCCTATTGGACGAGGTCAACGTGAACTCATTATTGGTGACCGTCAAACAGGTAAAACAGCAGTCGCATTAGATACTATACTGAATCAGAAATCTTATAATGACGCCGCCGGAGATGATGAATCAAAGAAATTATATTGTATTTACGTGGCTGTGGGTCAAAAGCGTTCTACGGTTGCGCAATTGGTAAAGAAGTTAGAAGAAACCAACGCTATTGCCTATTCAATTGTTGTTGCCGCAACGGCATCTGAGCCTGCTCCAATGCAATTTTTGGCACCATATGCCGCAACTGCAATGGCTGAATTTTTTCGTGATAATGGTCGTCATGCATTAATTATTTACGATGATCTATCAAAACAGGCGGTTGCTTACCGGCAGATGTCTTTGTTGTTGCGGCGTCCGCCGGGGCGTGAAGCTTATCCAGGAGATGTTTTTTATTTACACTCACGCTTGTTAGAGCGTTCTGCAAAACTTAATGAAGATAATGGGGCGGGTTCTTTAACTGCACTGCCAATAATTGAAACTCAAGGTGGTGACGTTTCAGCATTTATTCCGACAAATGTAATCTCAATCACCGATGGACAGATTTTCTTGGAGACCGAATTATTTTATCAGGGTATTCGTCCGGCTGTGAATACAGGGTTATCCGTTAGTCGCGTTGGGTCTTCCGCACAAACTAATGCGATGTCTTCAGTTGCAGGGCCGGTGAAGCTTTCTTTAGCGCAATATCGAGAAATGGCAGCATTTGCACAATTTGGTTCTGATTTGGACGCTGCGACGCAGCAATTGCTCAATCGTGGCGAGCGTTTAACTGAACTAATGAAACAACCCCAATATACACCGCTTACCAACTCGGAAATAGTCTGCGTCATTTTTGCCGGTACGAATGGTTACCTTGATAAACTCAATGTGAAAGATGTTGGGCGTTTCGAAAATGGATTGGTTACTTTTTTACGAAATCAAAAAGCTGACTTTCTGCAATGGATTAGTGAACAAGATCCTAAATTTAAGGACAACGAGAATATCGCCAAAATGAAGGCGGTAATCGACGAGTTTGTGGCAACTTTCGTCTAAGGAAAAATTGAATGCCAAGTCTCAAAGACTTAAAAAACCGTATTGAATCTGTCAAATCCACTCGTAAGATTACGAAAGCGATGCAGATGGTTGCCGCTGCGAAATTACGGCGAGCTCAAGAGGCAGCAGAGGCAGCGCGTCCGTATGCTACCAAATTCAATGAAGTGGTCGGTTCGTTAGCATCATCAACTGTTCAGTCGGATAGCTCGCCTAGGTTGCTGGTAGGCACAGGTTCAACTCAAACACATCTGTTGGTTGTCCTGACGTCTGAACGTGGTTTGTGCGGTGGATTTAATTCAAATATTGTCAAAAAAGTAAAGGCACATGCTGAGAAGTTACTCGCTGACGGGAAACAGATTAAAATTGTTACTGTAGGTAAAAAGGGTCGAGATCAATTAAAGAGAGATTACGCTCATTTCTTTGTTGGTCACTTCGATTTCAGTGATACGAAGAATATAAATTATTCAAATGCAGAAGAAGTTTCGCGTGATATATTGTCGCGCTTTAATTCAGATGAATTTGATATTGCGACAATTTTCTTCTCGAAGTTTATTAGCGTTGTTAGTCAAGAACCTCAAGGATTACAGGTCATTCCAGCCGAATTTAATTTCGATGATGCAGACAAATCTATTTCAACATTCTTTGAGTATGAACCTGAAGAAGAAGCAATTCTCAAAGACTTATTGCCACGTGGCGTAACAACTCAGATATTTACAGGATTATTAGAAAATGGCGCATCAGAGCAAGGAGCCCGAATGTCGGCGATGGATAATGCGACTCGTAACGCAGGTGACATGATTGACCGCCTTACGATACAATATAATAGATCACGTCAGGCAGTCATTACAAATGAATTGATAGAAATTATTTCAGGCGCAGAGGCGCTTTGAATTGGAGTGGAGAGAAAATAATGGCTAATTCAAAGGGCAAAGTCACGCAGATTATTGGTGCTGTCGTTGATGTACAGTTTGAAAATCATCTGCCCGAAATTCTCAATGCACTTGAAACAAATAATGGTGGAAAAACATTAGTGCTTGAAGTGGCACAACATCTCGGTGAGAACACTGTTCGCACGATTGCCATGGATGCAACTGAAGGATTGGTTCGTGGTCAAGAAGTGGTAGATACTGGTGGGCCAATTGCGGTGCCGGTCGGTGATGCTACTTTAGGAAGAATTTTGAATGTTGTTGGTGATCCTGTGGATGAGGGTGATCCCATTGTTGCGGACGAGAAGCGCACGATACACCAGCCCGCACCAGAATTCGCTGAGCAGGCAACAGAGTCTGAAATTCTTATTACAGGCATAAAAGTCGTAGATTTACTCGCTCCATACTCAAAAGGTGGGAAAATTGGTTTATTTGGTGGTGCGGGTGTTGGCAAAACTGTTTTGATTATGGAGTTGATTAATAATATTGCGAAAGTTCATTCTGGATTTTCAGTTTTTGCTGGCGTTGGTGAGCGTACACGGGAGGGAAATGACCTTTATCATGAAATGATTGAATCTGGTGTCATTAAGCCTGATAATCTCTCGGATAGCCAGGTTGCATTAGTTTATGGGCAGATGAACGAACCTCCAGGTGCTCGTGCTCGTGTTGCACTCACCGGTTTAACTCTTGCTGAGCAATTTCGTGATCAATCCGGAACAGATGTTTTGTTTTTTGTAGATAACATTTTTCGCTTTACTCAAGCTGGTTCAGAAGTCTCGGCCCTTTTAGGACGTATTCCTTCCGCGGTCGGGTATCAACCAACGCTCGCGACCGATATGGGCGCGATGCAGGAACGAATAACGTCAACTAAGGCCGGTTCAATTACATCAATTCAAGCAGTTTATGTGCCGGCAGATGATCTAACAGACCCGGCGCCTGCTACGACTTTCGCGCATCTTGATGCCACAACAGTTTTGTCACGGGCAATTTCGGAACTTGGGATTTATCCAGCGGTAGATCCACTTGACTCCACGTCTCGGATTCTTGATCCGCAGATTGTCGGCGAGGAGCATTATCAAGTTGCTCGTGAAGTTCAGGCTGTATTACAACGATATAAGGCGCTGCAAGATATCATCGCTATTTTGGGAATGGACGAATTGAGTGAGGAAGATAAATTGACAGTGACTCGTGCAAGAAAAATTCAGCGGTTTCTTAGCCAGCCGTTTGATGTGGCGAAGGTATTCACTGGGTCAGAAGGCGTGCAGGTAAAACTTGAGGACACAATAGCTTCGTTTAAGGCTGTTGTTGCGGGTCAGTACGATCATTTACCTGAGGCAGCTTTCTACATGGTTGGAGGTATTGATGAAGTGATTGCAAAAGCGGAGAGAATGGCGGCGGAAGCTGCTTGAGGCGATAGACTAATGGTGGATGGAATCAATGCAATTTGAACTTGTTAACCCAGAAAGAAGTCTAGCTTCATTACCCGCAGATGTTGTTCAAGTTCCTGGTGCAGATGGTGATATGACAATAATGCCTTATCACGCACCGTTAGTTGCAACTCTTCGTCCCGGTGTGTTGACCGTGGAGGCATCTGGTGAGACTTCAGAGTATATTGTTTTTGGAGGCTTTATTCAAATTCAGGAAAATAGTGTATCGATATTAGCTGAAAAGTCAGTGCCAAGAGCTGAGTTTAGCCGTCCGTTGTTTGATGAAATGTTGCGACAAGGTCAGGATGAATTGCAGGCTTTACGTGAACTGAGTAGTCAGTTTGTTAACGATGCTGAAAAGTTTGTATCGGACGTTAAGAATTTGGAGCAGTATATTTTTTCCTAGGTGATTTTACGAATAATTTTCGGCAATTGTTTGATTAATTTCCCTACCGAAACTACTTGAAGTCATACTATTTCTACATGGTTTAGGTTCCTCAGCATTATGAGAGAACTCGATAGGTCATTTTCAGGTGTTTCCATAAAAAATCGGCAGGATTGACATTTATCAAACACCTCACCCGATCTTGAAAAAAAATTGCAACAACAAATTAACAGCTGTAAAGTCTGTTCCTTGTCGAAAAACTATACTCAGAAATAAAGCGGTAGAACTTTAAAACTACTCTATCTTCTCCTCTATCCTTTTTTATTTGGGAGAGAATTTTCTTGTTTTGGTTTAGGTAGGGTAAGTTGTTGCGGTCCGCGCCCGGATATCATGTCGGTGATATCCATGCTGTAGATATGGTCGATTCCGTGATTAGGATGGGCGGTAACGGCATTTGCAATCAATTGTGCTACCATCTGTCGATCTTCGCCGGTGAAGGTACGGGAAATTACGACATAATTCACGGACATCTTCCATTCTTTGCTAAAATGCGCTCAGCTTAAAGCGTCGCCGACGGAGAGGGGCTGAAGGAAATACTTCAACCGTTTAATATCGTTTTGGATTGAGATCGTCGAAAAGCCATCTTTTCTTGTTTTGATCTGGTCAAATTCATTTGCGGATCGCTTAGCGGCCTAACCCAGAAATGGCGTTTGCCGTCATGGTTTCTTGGAGAGGTTAGATGAGTAAGGTGGTGGATGAGGAGGTTATCGAGATCTCCCAAAACATCCTTTCTCTCTAGACTTGTATAGAGGCGGGTGCGCTCAGCTTGTCCTTGAGGAAGGTTATCTGTTCCGATGTCAAATAGAAGACGAAGGCTAGCGGCGGCAAAAGTTTCAAGGCCGTATCCTTCGAGACGACGCAGGGCGGCTAGGCTATTCAAACTGAGTACATTTCTTTCGTCTTCGTTGGTATGCGGAATTTGTGCAAATGGCTCCAACACCTGCATCTGGAAGCGTGCAAAATTATCCGCCACCGACCACTTGACTTTACCCTTTGAATTGAGAGGAGCACGGGAACGTAGTATCCCCAGATGATCGCCAGAGAGTCGTGTCGTGATTGCTATGTTGATCTTGTTCTTGGCGGCATCTGGAGTAAGTGTTTTCTGGGAATGTTCCTTTTTTAAGGCGAGGTGAATATCCCTCAGGGCAATCTTACAGGTATCATTGACCGTCTTTGTGAAGGCCTCATCAATGTTCCTGCCTGCTGGCTTCTGGGCAAGCCAGCGCACGATTATTAAGTCGGACTCCCTGAGTTCAATTTCCATCTTTGATGGAATGATCCGTGACGGGTCTGACGATAGTTCTACTCCTTCTCCAGAAACTGCTGCATCCAATCGACGTCATTTGGGATATGCGTGATATCATTAAGATCGTCATCCTCCCAGAACCTCTGCCAATGTCCCGGTAGACCGTCCAGAGGGAAAGTAGGCGATGGGGATTATGATCCCAACACTGATCCTGTGCCATCTTCTTGAATTCAGAGAAAGTCCAAGGTTGGACATGGATGGATTTATTTACACGTTAGTACATCGGCGCATCTGCACGTCCGATCATTTCCCAGAATCGTCATTATTCAGAGCCAAGAAGAATAAGCCAGCAGTGAGAGCTGGATGGGTTGCGGTTTTGCGCCGTAATCGGTCGATCAGGAACTGAAACTGACTCTGCATATTGCGTGATCCAGTGTTTCTAATATTCTGGAACTCATCCAGTGCAACGACACACCCCTGCCTAAGGATATGTTCAGTCAGGGCGTTAAATTTTGAATACTCGTCCTTAGGAAAAATCTCAAACCCCTCGAGAAGCCTTGGATGCGATCAACGAACTGCCGCCGTTAATCGGTAAAAAATCTTCGTGGGTAGTTTCTGTTTCTTGCAGTTGACATAAAATCGCATGGGTGTTTTTTACGGTTTCTACATGTTGCTCAAGGAAAGTCTGGACAAGATCACTTTTTCCAACTCGCTGCCGACCACGAATTACAAGAACGTCAAACGCGGCCAGCTCGACATGAACTTCTCCAACATCTGTAGCTTATTCTTTCTTCCGTAGAATTTCCATGATTGGGCCATCATGATTTTCTTGCCCTATATTGTAGGGTCTGTCCGATACGGATTTCCTAACAGTTTATTAGCACGAGCAGAAATTAAAAAACAAGAACGCTACTAAATGACAAAATTTGATTTTTACCGTTTCTATCGCTTGATACAAATCAATAAATTTCACATCAAAACAATGAGATTTGTAACCAATGGCATAACCCAATCAACCGCATTTTTCATTTTGGCATATGGATTGTTTCGTAAATTGGAATGAGTGTTTCTGCTTCAAAGAGTGATGACACACTTGTTCCATTCCAGATATTTAGTATTGCCTGAGCAAAAATTGGTGCTGTTGGGATAATGCGAATATTTTTTGCTTCTAGCGCT
Organism: Aestuariivita sp.; assembly: GCA_026710055.1. Taxonomy (GTDB): domain Bacteria; phylum Pseudomonadota; class Alphaproteobacteria; order Rhodobacterales; family Rhodobacteraceae; genus JAPORY01. Next base: position 4,308 of record JAPORV010000348.1, on the reverse strand, counting down.
TCCTTAGTTGGTTTAATTGTGTCTGTAATGACTAATGATTTCATAACAGAGTTAATTATTCGGTTTACTGCGGGACCACTTAGCACACCATGTGAAATATAGGCATGTACTTCTTTTGCTCCCTTATTTTTTAATACTTCTGCGGCTTTGCATAACGTTCCGGCGGTATCACAAATATCGTCAACGATAAGACAAATTCTATCTTTTACATCCCCAATGATTATCATTTCCGCAATTTCACCGGGTTTTTCCCGGCGCTTGTCGACTATCGCTAAAGGCGCATCAACTCTTTTTGCGAGTTCTCTTGCCCTTGCGACTCCGCCAACATCTGGACTGATCACCATGAGTTGATCTATTTTATTGCCGAAAATGTGATTAATATCGAGAGCAAAAATTGGTGATGCATATAAATTATCTACTGGAATATCGAAAAAGCCTTGAATTTGTGCCGCGTGTAAATCCATCGTCAATACACGCTCAACACCAGCAGTAATTAGCATATTTGCAAGTAACTTAGCGGAAATAGGCGTTCTTGCTTTCGTTCGTCGATCTTGTCGGGCGTAACCGAAATAAGGAATCACTGCTGTTATTCGACTGGCAGATGAACGTGTTAGCGCGTCACACATAATAAGAAGTTCCATTAAATTGTCGTTTGCTGGATTTGAAGTTGGTTGAATGACGAACATATCTTCGCCGCGCACATTTTCAAAAACCTCGACAAAAATTTCACCATCGCTAAATCGTTCTACCCGTGTATCGACTAGTTTTACTTGGACGCCGCGGTGAACGGTCATGCGTCGAGCAATTGCTTCTGCGAGCGGGGGATTTGCGTTTCCGGCAATTAATTTAGGGTCAAAATTACTTGGCATTTATGTTTCCTAAAAAAACAAAGTATGAATCTTAAAGGATGTGAATAGAGTGGGGGGTAAGTGTAATGTAATAAAACTAAAATGTCATTCAAATTTGTATTATGACGAAATCTTTATATGTTTCTGTTTTATCGAACAGGAAATTAAAGTTAGTTCACATTGATCAAATCATTCAGCGAAATTATTAATTTTGAGAAGCGTTGAAAGAGCGGACTACTGATATGTTTTATATTTACTGTAAGGATTGTGGAAATGGTATTGCTGGCCATCTTTGAGTTCTCACTAGTGGTTTAGTCCAAGAAATTGATTTTTTCGCTGTATCTGTCTGCCATTTTTTGTCAATGATGAGAAAAAACGCCCAATAATTTTGAGTTTTTCAGAGCAAGTCTAGGAATTCATCAATTTGACTTCTAGAAATAGACCAATCACATACAAACCGCCCAGTGATCAGTTCGTTTTCAGGTCCATCCAAGGCACCATCCCAAAGGTAATAGGTTGCACCTGAATTAATTAAGTGTTTGTGCATGCTACGTGGCATACTCGCAAACACCATATTTGCCTTTGGCATTTCTTCTAAAAACATGCTTCGGTCTTGCAAACCATTTGCCAAATAAAGTGCATTAGAATTTGCAAGTCGCGCATTGTGTAACCATAAGTCATTCTTTAGATATTCAATCATTTGTGCCGCGAGAAACCGATGCTTACATATCAAGTGTGCACCACGTTTACGGCGCAGTTCAAATTCCCATCCATGTGATGGATCAAAAAAAATGACCGCTTCCAATTGAAGACAACCGTTTTTGGTGCCGCCGAGACTAACAGCATCAATCCCTAATTTCCAAGTCATTTCTGCCGGTGTACAGTCTAATGCAACTAGTGCGTTTGCCAATCTTGCACCATCCATATGTATGGGTAGATTGAACTCTTTGGCTATTTTTGTTAGAGTTCGTAACTCATCTAGAGAATATATAGAGCCTTTCTCCGTGGTCTGAGTGATTGAGATTGGACCGCGTTGAACGCCGTGCACACCACGATATTCATCTTTACGAATGTTGCTATACAATTCCTCGGACTGTATTTTGTCATTGCTCGAAACAATGGTTAGTTTGTTACCCCCAAAGAATTCAGGTGCAGCGCATTCATCTTTATGAATGTGGGCGTGTTCGGTGCAATAAATTGTTTGCCATGGTTGACCAAGCGTTGATAATGCGAGCACATTCGCTGCGCTTCCTGTTGCTACAAAAAATACAGCAGCTGTCGGCGCTTCAAATTTTTCACGAACCATGTGCTGCGCTTTTTTTGTAAGCGCATCAGATCCATAAGATAAAGTGAAATCCACATTGGCACGTCGTAATGCGTCCAAAATCTCGTCACTTACAGGTCCCGAGTTGTCGGAGGCGAAGTACATCCTATTCTGGCTCCTCAATAATAAAGTGATCCCATTGATGAACCGAAACAGTGGTTTCAGGGATTGTATTCTCTTTCATTGATACGCCAGCTTGGTATACTGTTTCTTGGTTTCCAGAGATCAATGGATGCCAATCATAAAGTGGTTTGTTTTCAAAAATTAACTTGTAAGCGCAGGTTTTAGGAAGCCAATATTGATGCTTGTTTAGATTCGTAGGGGTTAGTGAAATGCAATTTGGTACAATTTGATGGCGATTGAAATAGTGAGAACAACGACAACTTGAATCATCAAAAATGCGACAAGCAATTTTTGTAAACGCCACCTCACCAGTTTTTGAATCCTCAAGCTTATTCATACAGCATTTTCCACAACCATCGCAAAGAGCTTCCCACTCTTTTCGCGTCATTCTGTTTAGTTTTTTCTTTTTCCAGAAATTGGCATCTAAACCAGAGCGATCAATGTCTTTATTCATATTAAATTAAGTATTTTATGTGATTCTTTGCAATCATCATTCATTTGTATTATTAAGTGATCGATATCATCGAATTTTTTTTCCGGTCTGAGGAATGCTATGAGGCCAACTGACATTGTTGCGCCATATAGATCTCCAGAAAAGTCAAAAAGAAATGTTTCTATGTTTGGCTGATTGTTTCCAAACATAGGTCTTATTCCAACTGAGGCCACGCCTTGATAGTTGCCTTTATGTGATCCATTAAGAACATCTACTAATACAGCATATACGCCAAATCCAGGTCGATGTATGCCATTAATGGACATATTCGCCGTTGGAAAACCGAGTTGACGTCCTCTTTGTTCGCCACGTATCACTGGCCCTTCTATCCGATGCCAATGGCCTAGCATTTCTGCTGCATCATGTGGGCGTCCTTCACTAAGTGCCTTTCGAATTGCTGTTGACGATACCGCGCTACCATTACTTTTAATGAGTTCGGAAATTGTAACACCAAAACCGAGTTCTACACCTAGCTTCTTGAGGTCTTCGGCAGTTCCGGCACGCGCTTTTCCAAAGCAAAAGTCTGACCCAATGACGACATGAGATAATCCGAGGCCTTGATGGATGACTTTTGTTGCGAACTCTGACGGTGTCAGAGAGGCCAGCGACTTATTAAAATTTAATTCGTATAATCTTTTTACACCAAGTTTAGCTAATCTGGAAGCGCGAGCGGTTGCGCTCATTAATCGAAAAGCGGGGGCACCGGGAGAAAAATATTCACGTGGGTGAGGTTCAAAAGTCAATACGCCTAACGGTGCACTTATTTTTAACTTTTGTGCCACATCAATGATAGATTGGTGACCGAGATGTACGCCATCAAAATTTCCGATGGCGGCAATTGCGCCTCGGTCGTGTTGTTCAATATACTGATAATCCCGGATAATTCGCATAGTGGTTTTGGTACAATTCTTTTGTGTTTTGTACAAGTATTGAATGTACGAAGAAAGGATGTTTTCGGAATTCCGTAGTTTATCGAACTACAAGTAATTCGGATTATAATAAACTGAATATTATAAGAGATTTGTATTGTTCAATTGATTTTATTTGAACCTCTTGCAAGAGTTGATGGCGGATTTCAATTATGATAACAGAAAAAGAGATGAGATAAGAACAAAGCAGTCTCTTGATGAATGCAAACCCTCAGAAGCCAATTTATTCGACAAAACCAGCTCACATCATCACCATATTGGGCAAAATATGAACATCCGCGCAAGCAGAACCCGTCGACGGCATGTGCCTTGATGCCAAAGACAGAATAAACGGGGCTGTCAGGTGCGCAGTCTGAGTAACTGATCAACAGTCAGAGCGAAAATACCGAAGAACAAATGACACGCAACCTTCGCCGCACCCCGAACCCGGAGATGACGACCCCCATAGCTGTCCTTTAACGCCGCGTTCACCCGCTCAACACTGGAGCGTTGCTTGAACCGCTCTTTGGACGGGTCAACATGACCCGCTGAGCGTAAAGCAAGGGCCTCAAGACGCAGATGCTCTCTCAGGGCTGCATTCCGGCGAGGGTT
>JAPORV010000176.1 GCA_026710055.1 Aestuariivita sp. | reverse complement strand
GCGGTGAATGAGGAGGGTGTGCCGTTGGGGGTTCCTCGGATTGACTATGACTGTCGGGATGGCCAAGCGGACAAGGACAAGCGACCGGAAGACCGTACATCGGCTCGTTGGCTGCGCGGGTGGCGGGCGAGTTCGGCACTTGCGGTCAAAAAGACAAGAGAGATGCTGAAACCAGACATTCGGAGCCAATATCCTTGGCTACTCATTCTGGAAGAGGCTCATAACTAGTGTCTGTTAAAAAACCCCTAAATTCACTGGTAAAATATTGAAAACGTGTACTTTTCTGATGCGTTTGTTCTAGCGAAGATTTCCGATATTTGGTACAATTTCTTAATATCTTACATGATTTCCGTTGAATCAGCCAATCTTCGCTAAATTGAAGAAAAGGCGTCCACATATTTCGGTTAAGTCAACACGTTGAAAAATATACTTTTATGCATGGTAAACTCTTGAAATTTAAGAAAAATAGAGGTTTTTTAACAGACACTAACTATGCGAGACCTCCACGTACCCATGAAGGTCGAGGACAAAGCCTTTCTCGGAGATCGTTTGAACGTGTTACAAAGGAGGGCCAAGAGTTTGGCTTGTTTCTTATCGTGGCCAGTTAACGGCCTAGCAAAATCAACCCGAAGATTATAAGCCAATGTACGAACTTCTTCTCACATCGGTTTCAAAAGCCCGATGATATCGATCACTTCAGACGGATTATTCCCAAATAGGCCCAGAGGTTGCTAGATCAGGTAACAGTTCTAGCCGCTAGGGAGGCAATTCTGTAAGGCGGGCGAACCAAGATGACAAAATACCATTTTAGATGAGATGGAAAAGACTGGACAGACTAGAATCTCCTATCTCAACATTGAATTTGTTTCGGAAAATGGTGATCCCGGCGCGATTCGAACGCGCGACCTTTCGCTTCGGAGGCGAATACTCTATCCAGCTGAGCTACGGGACCACTTGAAATTTATTTTGTCTTAATGATTAATTGAAATCTTTTTCATTCAAAGAAATCGTTGAACTCCAAAACTCGATTCGATTTTCTCAACTATTGTCACCAAAAATTTCTCTACTGAAGTTAAACAAAAGCGCCAACACCGCCAGTTCCTCTCGCAGTCTCTAGAATGTGAACAATTATTTTCAAGATCATCAAAACACAAATCTCTTACCCGACAAAAATATATCCAATGCTAACTAAAAAGCTCATGAGCAAGTTCAAGCGCATTAATGAAGATATCAACCTCTCCTACAGTATTATACATACCAATTGATGCACGACAAGTCGCGGTTAAACCAAAGTAATCCATTAACGGCCCTGCACAATGATGACCCGCTCGCACGGCCACTCCTTTTTTATCAAGAATTGTTGAAATATCATGTGCGTGCGCTGCGCCATTGATTATAAATGAAAAAATTGCCCCTTTCGACATCGGTTTACCCTGTAATGTCAGCCAATCAATATCATCAAATCTTGACATTGCATAATCACATATATTTTTTTCATGCGTTGCAATGGCGTCCATACCTATATTCATCAAGTAATCCAAAGCGACACCAAAACCGATAGCCTCAACTATTCCAGGTGTGCCAGCTTCAAACTTAAATGGAGGATCATTATATGTTATCACATCCTTGTGAACTTCCGATATCATATTGCCACCTGCTATGAAAGGTTGCATTTCTTTTTGGCGTTCTTGGCGAACATAAATTGCCCCTGAACCGGAAGGACCATATAGTTTATGACCTGTGATTGCATAAAAATCGCAACCGATGCTAGTAACATCGACGGGTAAGTGCACTGCGGCTTGACTTCCATCAATTAACACAGGAACACCTTTGGATTTTGCTGCCTTTGAAATACACTTAACGTCTACTATGGTTCCAAGCACGTTTGACATATGAGTGATTGCAACTAATTTCGTTTTTGAACTAATAGCGTCAATTACCTTTTGAGAATCAAGATCTCCGCTCTCCTCCATATCCACCCACTTTAACACAACACCCAAACGCTCACGCAATAAATGCCAAGGTACAATGTTTGCGTGATGCTCCATTGTAGAAAGAACGATTTCATCACCTTTTTGAAATCGCGGCATTGCCCATCCATAAGCAATCGTATTTATCCCTTCTGTAGTACCAGAATTCAAAATAATTTCACGTTCATCCTTAACACCTAAAAAATTTGCAACGGAATTCCGTACTGCCTCAAATTTTTCGGTAGAGAGATTAGAAAGGTAATGAAGTCCTCGATGAACATTTGCATATTCATTTGCATAAGCATTCGTGATCGCATCAATTACAACCTTAGGTTTTTGCGCTGACGCAGCATTATCAAAATATACAAGTGGATTATTGTGAACACGACGCGCTAGAATTGGAAAATCTTCTCTAATTTTTTGTATATCAAACACGTGTTGTCCCCATAAGTCCAAATCCAACAATTGAAGCCAAAAGCGACCATGCCACTAGTAAACCCCCAAACGAAGCCACCAGAATTAATACCGACTTTCCCAAACTTTCAAAACTGTGAGCTTGATTGACAAAGTGAGTCAATATCCAAAAACCAAATATTGTGGCTGCCAAAACAACCAATAAAGATAAAGTAGGTAATTTAAAAAATAAGAAAAATAACACTAGAATTTGAACTAACAATCGAAGGAATTGGAGCCAAATGATGACAACCATAACGTCGTTAATGCTACCTTGACCGCCAAAAGTTCGTCCAACAAAATATATTGCAAAAACTATTGATAACAAACCGCCAATAACAAACAAGAAATATATAAAGGCCATATCTGTAATTCCAGACAGCAAAGGCGGACCAGGAACCATAAAATTACTGAATTGTTGCGTAAGCGTATTTAGTATCGCCACTAAAATTAACCCGCACCATAACATTTGACGAGTAATCCGAAAGTCAATTAACCGTCGAGCGGCCCGCGCCGGGTTTTTAATTGACAAATATATAAACAATGTAAGAACCTCAGTTGACGTCATGGCGTTTTTCTCCGCTGACCCCAAAAGTGAGTATCCAAAAACAACAAAATAAAGCGAACCAAAAAATACCAACGACCGTTACTGTGTAACTCGGACCAAGCAAACCAGCAAGTAATCCGTACAACAATATAACTGGCGTAGTCGCGAGTAATGACCAGAATAATGCTAATCGAGAATGATAACCTGTGCATTTCTTTCCAAGCCCCAACCAGGTTAACTGGACGATTGCAGCAAGAAAGTAAAAGAGTAACGGCAACAAGATCACCGAGGCCATCAAAGTGCCTGCCATCAAAACTGATAAATCTTCTCCAGATATATGTGACTGGCGCACCAATTTAGGCAACTGAGAAATAAAGGTAAAAAAACAAAAAATCATTAAAAAAATTAAAGCAAGATCTTCTCTCCGCCCCATAGCTGTCAGCCGTTGCATCACGCGCTTTGGCCCAAGGTAAGTGGCGACAATATCTCTTGCTAAAGGCATGATATCCCCTCAGGATGGTCTATGACGCATTAACCAAGACGACAAGAGTGAAACAATTTGTTCAGTAAGACTCTCATCTTCAATTTCTTCAACAGCTTCTCCTAAAAAGGCTAGAGTCAAAAGGTCTGCAGCTTCAGCCCGTTCTACCCCACGTGACCGCAAGTAGAACAACGCTTCTTCATCAATAGCCCCTGATGTGCTACCATGAGAACAAACAACGTCATCAGCGTAAATCTCCAACTCAGGCTTTGCGTTAAACTGGCTGTCATTATCTAAAAGTAACGCTTGACTAATCTGATACCCGTCTGTTTTCTGCGCGCATTGTTTAACAAGTATTTTTCCTTGAAAAACACCTGTGGCACCATTACGAAGAACCTTCTTAAAAACCTGCCGACTATCACAATTCTCTGCCGCGTGAGTGACAAAAACAGTATCATCGTGATGAAAATCACCGTCACCAACACACGCTCCTGCAATATTTGCGATGCTATTCTCACCAGATAACTCGACCACAACTTCATTACGCGTTAATCGACCATTTACGGTCAAAGTGAACGATTTAAACGTCGAAGAAGCATTAAGTTGGGCAAACATATGGGTTGATGCACGTCGCTCATGATCACGACCTTGCGTACGTATATGATGAAAACTAGCACCTTCTGCCAATTGTATCTCCATACACTTGTTAAATCGTGCAGCAGCGGGACCGTTTTCCAAGACCGTCAAAGAGGCACCGCTATTTACCTTTATGACGTGATGCAATATGGCATCTGAATTCTCGCTTGAGTGATCATAAATCAAACTCACAGGTTTGGAAGGCGTTCGCTTTACATTAATCAGGACGCCATCAGTTGCAAAAGCAGTATTCAATGCAGCCAATGGGCGTTCAACTGGTGTCTGTCCACGGCTTTCGATCACTCCGTAAATTGACTGTGCCCAGTGAACTTTGTTAGGTATCACATCAGCTAAACGGTCAATTTCGATACCGTTCAAAACAAGATCATCGGACGAACTTTCGCAAAACACACCGTCAATAAAAACAATCTTCAACCGATCTGTTTCAAAAAAAGGAACTTCATCACTCTTAAAAAGTGCTGCCGATTCTGTCGCTTGTTTAACTAATGTCTCAGGATTAGTAAATTTCCAGTATTCATCACGCCTTGACGGAAGCCCTGTTCTTTTGACCCGCTCTAAAGCCGCCGCACGTGCTGCAAAAGACCACCCTCCTTCAGGCATCTTAAGTGTGTTTATACGAAGTTTAGCAGCTTCACGTTTCTCTTGAAGCAAATTCATCATGCCATCTCCGCTAGGATGTCGGCATAACCATTGTGCTCAACCTCCAAAGCGAGTTCACCCGTGCCGGACTTAACAATACGACCATCAACTAAAATATGAACAAAATCCGGTTGAATGTAATTTAATAATCTTTGGTAATGAGTAATGACCAAGAATCCACGCTTCTCATCTCTTAGCGCATTGACACCGCTTGAAACAAGTTTCATTGCATCAATATCCAAGCCAGAATCTGTCTCATCGAGCACGCATAGCTTCGGTTCTAGCATTATCATTTGTAAGATTTCATTTCGTTTTTTTTCGCCGCCCGAAAACCCTACATTTACAGATCGCTTGAGCATCTCAGAGTCAATTTTCAGTTCTTGTGCTTTTTCACGCACCAACTTCAGGAACTCTCCCGACTTCATTTCTGGCTCACCGCGTACTTTTCGCTGCGCATTCACAGCTGTTCTTAAGAAGGTTAAGTTTCCTACTCCTGGAATTTCAACTGGATATTGAAACGCAAGAAAAAGGCCATGTGCCGCCCGCTCTTCCGCTTCTTTCGACAATAAATCTTCGCCGTCTAATTTAATTGATCCTTCCGTCACACTGTAACCATCACGGCCAGAAAGAACATAAGAGAGTGTAGACTTCCCTGAACCATTCGGCCCCATAATAGCATGCACACTACCCGTACCGACAGTTAGATTAATACCTTTGAGAATCGATTTGCCGTTTTCCTCTAGGTCAACCCTTAAATTATTAATTTCTAACACTTTTTTTCCTTAAGGTTATTTTTTCTGCAAATAGCATTCTATCACTCAGTTTAGCCGATATATAGCATCGTTAATTATACCTAGTTACCAAACTCTCTCATTAGAAATTCAGTCTCTTGACCGGCAATAAAAAGATGATGATTTGACGCGAAAAACTTTCCAAACATTGTCAAACCCACTCTGTTCAAATTACCCATCAAAAAAACTGAGATTTCCAGCAATTAAATACCAAATTTGAATGGATTTTATTTGACCTTACGCAAAGCTAAAAAATTAAACTATTTTAATTATTTTTTCACTGCGACCAGAACAGTGATCAAAAATTCTAACGCCATTATTTGGTTAAATACCTACTGAAGCTGAAATTCCGATTTCTTTAGTATATTAACGAAATTTAACAATTTATCATCCAACAGATCCTTCCAATGAAATAGCAACAAGTTGCTGTGCTTCCATTGCAAATTCCATAGGCAGCGCCTGCAATACCTCTTTACAAAACCCATTTACCACCAAAGCGACAGCCTCTTCTTCATCCATACCACGCGCCCTGCAATAAAATAACTGATCATCATCTACTTTTGACGTAGTAGCCTCATGTTCAACACGTGACGAATTATTTTTTACTTCAATGTAAGGCACCGTATGCGCCCCGCATTGATCACCAATGAGCAAACTATCACACTGTGTGTAATTCCGACTATTTTGTGCTCGAGAATGCATTGAAACTAATCCACGATAGGTATTTTGTGCCTTCCCTGCACTAATTCCTTTCGATACAATACGTGACTTTGTATTTGATCCTAAATGGATCATTTTAGTACCTGTATCAGCCTGTTGAAAATTATTTGTTATTGCGATAGAATAAAATTCTCCTTGACTCTCATTACCACGAAGAATGCACGAAGGATACTTCCACGTTACGGCCGAACCCGTTTCAACTTGTGTCCACATTACCTTTGCACGATTGCCTCTACAATCGGCTCTTTTCGTTACAAAATTATAAATTCCTCCCTTTCCGTTTTCATCACCCGGATACCAATTTTGAACAGTTGAATACTTAACTTCGGCATCCTCTTCGGCAATGATTTCTACCACCGCAGCATGAAGTTGAGATGTATCGCGTTGCGGCGCTGTACATCCTTCTAAGTAACTGACGTAAGAACCTTTGTCGGCAATAATTAAGGTACGTTCAAACTGACCGGTATTTTCCGCATTAATTCGAAAGTAAGTTGATAACTCCATTGGACACCGAACGCCTGGTGGAATATAAACAAATGAACCATCAGAAAAAACAGCGGAGTTCAAGGTCGCATAAAAGTTATCTGACATTGGCACAACCGAACCAAGATACTTTCTGACTAAATCTGGATGATCGACAATAGCTTCAGAAATTGAACAAAAAATAACACCTGCCTTTTTTAATTCAGCCTTAAATGTTGTTCCAACCGATACAGAATCAAAAACTGCATCAACCGCGACTTTACGATTTGCCAAGTCCTCATCTTCAACATCAACCCCTGCCAGCACATACTGCTCCCTTAGCGGAATTCCAAGTTTTTCATATGTTTCCAACAGCTTAGGGTCAACTTCATCAAGTGATTTCGGTTTTTTTTCCAAACTTTTTGGACGTGCGTAATAATATTGATCTTGAAAATTAATTTCTGGATAATCAATCATTGCCCAGTTTGGTTCATGCATCTGCAACCATCGCGAATAAGCAAGTAACCGCCAATCAGTCATCCAGCTCGGCTCATTATTTTTTTTTGAAATTAAACGAACAATTTCTTCGGTGAGCCCTTTGGGTGCATACTCTGTTTCAATTTCTGTCTCCCAACCATATTTATAGGATACCATACTCTGTACCGCTTGAACGGTTTGTAGATCTACCCCTTCTTTAATTTGAGTTTGAGTCACAATGTAGATACTCCTATAGTTAACTTAGCCGTCTCTTGACCTTTTTTTCTTTAACCACGCTTCGCAAAAGCGCAACACATCGTGCTTTTTCGTTTCGGGTCCCATTGATACGCGTATTGCGCATGATGCTTCTGCATTCGAGTAACCCATAGCGGCGAGAACGCGACTAACATTAACCTTTCCGCTAGAACAGGCTGATCCAGCACTTACAGCAAAACCAGCTATGTCCATTTGAATCACTTGTGTTTCTCCTTTCCACCCATTGGAAATGAAGCAAGTTGTATTCGGAAGGCGCGGCACATCTCTACCAACAAAAATAGTATCATTCGCTTGAGTCTCAAGTTCTGTTTCAAGAAAATCCCTCAAATTTTCAACTCTAGACCATACGCCATTCTCGAGATCTTTCATCGCCGCTTCTATCGCAGCACCGAAGCCAGCAATTCCAATAACATTCTGAGTCCCAGAGCGCCTACCTAATTCCTGACCGCCGCCATGAATGAGTATTGGGCAATCTATTCCTCGTCGAATTATCAAGGCACCGACACCTTTAGGGCCACCCAATTTATGGGCAGACAGAATTGCAATATCAGCTTTGCTTTTGCAAAACGAAAACGGTAAACGGCCAATTACTTGCGTAACATCCAGCATTAAGTGGGTGACTTTACCAGATTCGGTGTGCCAGCCCCATTCACATTTCTTCGGAATTTGCGTGATAATTCCTGTTTCTGAATTTGCTAAGCCCATCGCAAAAATACCACCATCACCCGGTCGATGATGTACCCAAAGTGCCTCATGTGCCATTTCATCAACATTTACAGGCGTTTGCCAATTTGCAAGCAAATTTATACCTTCTGTTGCACCTGATGTAAAAATAACTTCTTCTAGCGCACAATCAATCGCATTAGCAATTTGTAATCTTGCTTGTTCAATAAGTGCCGTTGCTTGTCGCCCTTCGCAATGAATTGACGATGGGTTTCCAAATACATCCATTGCTGTCTGCATTGCCGAACGTGCAGCAGGATAAAGAGGCATTGTCGCATTATTATCCAAGTATACGCGCATATTGCGTCTTAATCAGCATCGACAACTGTCAACAGAATTGGTACTGCTGGGCAAGGTGCTAAATCATTTGCAACAATGTCCGATAAACGTGTCTGATGCAAATAAACATAGACATGTGCACTCAACCCTTCCCATAGTCGATTTGTGAAAGATTGCGCCTTTGTACCAGATAACGCACCTGTCACACTTGCACCTTTATGCATTGCATCAAGGTTCTCATCAACAGCTGCCAAAATGTCGATTACACGAATATCAGAGGCATGCTGAGCTAACTGATATCCTCCACTTGGACCTCGTACGGACTTAACTAATTTTGCTCTCCTTAACTTAACAAAAAGCTGTTCTAAATAATGTAGTGATATATTCTGGCGCTGCGCAACTTCACCAAGAGTAACTAGTTTATCAGACGGTTGTAACGTTATGTCACATAAGGCAATCATAGCGTATCGACCCTTTGTTGAGAGCTTCATCTACCACAACCTCAGTAAAGTAATAGATATCAGTCCTTAAAAAACACACAGCATTAGACAACACTGGCATAATGATCTGTTATCTAAATTGATATTTGAAATTCAGCTTAGAATGAGTCTAAAGAAGACTGTCTCCGATGTCAACAGCATCTCGCAAGATGTTACAAATTTCGAGATGGTTTCTATCGAAATATATCAAAAACAGATTAAAACAAACCCAGCTTGTAACTTTGAGAAAATCCCAAGTAACTTAAAATATCTCAAAACCGTAATTTGAATTGAAATGTACCAACAAATTGACCTTCTCGCTGCGCTTTAAACTCTTTGTTAAGCCAGGTTAACCCATAAAAAGTATCCCAGAAGCGATTGACATGACGTATTCCTGTACGCACTCGCAATCGAGGTACATTTAATTCGTACCCGTATTTCTCCGGCAAATAAATGCTATCGTCTACCCAAGCGATATCACCGCCTAGAGTAAACCCCAAACCGGTTTGATTTGAATAGATGGATGGTACACGATGTCCTGTGACTGTTGCTCTCATTGCTTCCCGGCCTAAATCTAATCCCCAATTGACATCAAGGCCAATCCGAAGAAAGTCTTCGGAGCCAATTTGAGCCTCCAAAAAGGGACGCATATTTCCACTCCCTGCTTGAAAATTTCTTGAAATCTCTCCTGAAAAATCCAATAAAACATCGTCATCAATTTGAAAGTCTTTTAGCTCAGGCTTGGTAAATCCAAGAATTTCATGCAGAGTTTGTTGAAATTCATATAGCCCTGTATGAGCTCCTACAGTCACGACATCAGCACCCATTCTTCCTTCAATCAAACCCCAATCGACGTAACTATGTGCGCCAATAGCAATGACACCTGCGTAACGGCGATCTGTCGTAACAATCATAGCAAGATTTTCTGGGGTCAAAATGTCAGTTCTTAATCTGAGTTCAATAACTTCTCCAAAATCAATTAACTCTTGAGTTATATCAACTTGACTTAATAGAAACCCTAATTGAACAGAAGAACTTTGCCAACGATCCCGCGCTTCACCGATTGAGTCGTTAGAAATTGCGAGTGACCATCCGGCCAATTGTTGAGCATGCAAAGGCGATAACGAATAAAGACTCATTATACCCAAGCAAATCGCGGCTAAATTTGCCGCTCTTGATATCACGCAAACGATTAATCGCATCATTCACCTATTTTCTTCACTCCCTTACCAGGAATTTTCCTAATAACGCAAAAAATGACCAAGCAGTGCTGGTATCACAATTTCTCGAATAGTAAAGCCAAGAACAACTTTCTGCCGTGTTCTCTTTTCAATTATGGACACTATATGACTCGCGAAATTGAAGTAACAAATCAATCTGGAATCTGAACAATAACCATTTCTCGCTCAGAGGCATTTCTCGCATAACTTAAGGCTTGCTGATAAATATCAGATTGATAGCACCGATGTGCTTGTTCAACAGATGGAAATTTAACAACAACATGCCTCGGGCGCTCTTTTCCTTCTAATTGAATATAACGACCACCGCGAGCAAGAAACTGGCCATTGTGCTTAGCTATGGCTTGCGTAGCTAATGAGGCATATTTTGAGTAAGCCTCTTCATCAGTGACAGTTACATGCGCAATCCAAAGTGCACTCATTACTTTTCCTCCATGATTTTCTCTACAGCAGAAATAGCAATCTCAATTTTTTTGATATTGCTGCCACCACCTTGTGCAAAGTCCGATCGACCGCCACCGCCTTTACCATCAAGTTCAAATACAACCGATCTGACCAAGTCAATAGCAGAAAAAACTTCGGTTAAATCGTTAGTTACGCCAACTGCAACCGCAACTTTATTTTCTAATTTGGAAACAAGAAGAATGATGCCGGAACCAATCCGCTCCTTGTGCTGATCTGCAATTGCCGGTAATTCCTTACCAAGCACGCCAGTCAAGATCTGCACAAGTAAATTTCGACCATTAATTATTTTGACATTATCTTGGAGGTTATCAGATTTAACTGAAGTTGCGACTTCACGGCGTAGTTGAACAACTTCGTTTTGCAGATTGCGCAATTGCTTTAAGAAGTCAGAAAATTTTGATTGTGCATCCGAAATTGTTTGCGCTTTGACCTGATTTTTGAACCACGATAACGCATTCGCTTGTTCTAACAACCAATCAAGTGCGGTTTGTCCAGTTAACGCCTCTATACGACGTACTCCAGCAGCTGATGCTGTTTCATGAGTAATTACAAAAGCTCCAATTTCACCAGTTTGCTTCACATGTGTGCCGCCACATAATTCAATAGAAAAAGTATTTCCGTCTTGTCCTTTTCCATATCCTTTTTGATAACCCATTGATACAACACGCACCTCATCGCCATATTTTTCGCCAAATATTGCTTGAGCACCAAGTTTACGTGCCTGCTCTGGAGTCATTATCCGTGTAACCACCTGTGTATTTTGACGAATAAATGCATTAACCTCAACTTGAATATCGCAAAGCATCTTTTCATCAAGGGGTTGAGAATGACTAAAGTCAAAACGCAATCGATCCTGTGAGTTTAATGAACCGCGTTGTGCAACATGTTCACCTAGAGATTTGCGTAAAGCTTCATGCAATAAATGGGTCGCTGAATGATTTGCACGCGTTCCAGTGCGGTCTAAATGATTCACTTCAAGCGTGGCAATATCGCCAGAGTCAACTCGTCCTGATTTGATGATGGCAGTATGGTAAATTACATTCGCTGTTTTTTGTGTGTCTATAACTTGCAATACTGCTTGTTGAGTAAGAATTTGTCCCTTGTCACCAACCTGCCCACCGGCTTCTGCGTAAAACGGTGTTTGATTTAGCACTACATTGACGATTTCGCCTTTCTCACAAAACGAAACCATAATGCCATCGCGAATAAGTGCTAGAATCTGACCCTGAGCAATTTCTGTGTCATACCCTATAAAGTCTGTCGCTCCGTTGGCCTCCAAGACCTCAACCCAGATTTTAATATCATCCTGATTACCTACGCCAGACCAAGCAGCACGAGCTTTTTGTCTTTGTTCAGCCATCGCTGCTTTAAACCCTTCAAAATCTACAGTACGATTTTTCTCGCGCAGTACATCTTGAGTGAGATCAACCGGAAAACCAAAAGTATCATAGAGTTTAAAGGCCGTCTGACCGGGAAGATCAACCTTTTCTGGCAACTCAGCTAGTTCATCTTCAAGTAGCTTTAACCCCCGTTCAAGTGTCTGCCTAAACCGTGCTTCTTCAGACTTCAAAGTTTCTTCAATTAAAATTTGAGCCTGCCCTAATTCCGGATAGGCTATGCCCATTTGATCAACGAGGCAAGAAACCAATTTATGCATAATTGGTTCCTCCGGCGATAACAAGTGCGCATGGCGCATGGCGCGCCGCATAATGCGACGCAGCACATAACCTCGCCCATCATTTGCTGGTAAAACGCCATCTGCCAATAGAAATGAAATTGACCTCAAGTGATCTGCAATCACGCGATGCTGAACTGCTTGTTCTCCATCTGTTTTTGTTGATGTTGCATCAGCCGATGCTTCAATTAGGTTACGAAATAAATCTGTTTGGTAGTTATCATTTGTGCCTTGCAGCAATGCTGCAACTCTTTCAATTCCCATACCAGTGTCAATTGACTGGAGTTCAAGTTCACGCTGTGTTCCGTCTTTAAACCTTTCGTATTGCATGAAGACAAGATTCCAAATTTCGACAAATCTATCCCCATCTTCACCTGGGCTACCCGGAGGGCCACCCCAATACTGATCACCGTGATCAAAAAAAATCTCTGTACAAGGTCCGCATGGCCCCGTGGTTCCCATCGTCCAAAAATTATCACTTGTATCAATTCGAATTATTTGTGTATCCGAAAAACCGGCGACTTTTTTCCAAATTTCAGCAGCTTCATCATCTGTATGATATATAGTTACCAAAAGCCGATCTTTGGGTATTTCAAACTCTTTTGTAACTAAATCCCACGCGAAAAAAATTGCATCATCCTTGAAGTAATCACCAAAGGAAAAGTTGCCCAGCATTTCGAAGAATGTGTGATGTCTAGCAGTGTAACCGATATTATCAAGATCATTATGTTTACCACCAGCCCTTACGCATTTTTGCGATGTAGTTGCGCGTGAATAGTTACATTTCCCAATACCCGTAAAAAGACTCTTGAATTGAACCATTCCAGAATTAGTGAATAAAAGCGTTGGGTCGTTTTGAGGAACTAATGGTGAACTAGATACTACCTCATGGCCTTTTTTCTCAAAATAACTCAAGAATATGGACCGGATGTCACTTAAAATTAGCATTGGCATTTCAGGTGGACAGAAAAAACTTAAAATTGAAATATCTAATAAATTAACATCTGTCTAGAAGACGATAAGAAATTAAATGAGTTATTCCAGCTAGCTCGGACAAACAGCAACAAATGTCGTTCGAGTATTAAGTCTCTGAAAAATAAAAAGAACTATTCTAATAAAAAAAGTCGTCATTCTGATGTAGAAACTCTACGAAAATAATTCTTTTTAAGAATGTGTTATGTTGAAAGGACAATGACTGCCTTTAGGAAAAACGTTTGTCACATCTATAAAATCCAAACCGTGCCTAGGAAGGTTTATCTGTTGCTTTACTTCATCCTAAACGATTGTTGTCATGTTTTGTAACGACTTCCCTTTTCGATAAGGTAAGTCAAGATTTACTAGCAGAATTTTATTGTTTGACGGTGTGGTTTATTTGCATTTTAAAAAAATGAATTTTTTCAAAGCCCTTCTTGTAACCATACTAACGTCTTTATGTT
Organism: Aestuariivita sp.; assembly: GCA_026710055.1. Classification (GTDB taxonomy): domain Bacteria; phylum Pseudomonadota; class Alphaproteobacteria; order Rhodobacterales; family Rhodobacteraceae; genus JAPORY01. Next base: position 3,326 of record JAPORV010000176.1, on the reverse strand, counting down.
GATGGGTAACATGGCCGGAAGAAGCGATGGATAAGTTATGTTGGATCAAAAGCAGACGGGATTTGTCAGATACTTTTGGGCCTTCAGACGCAACATGATCAGTATGTGAAAACGCATCTTGGTGGTGGCATTCTGATGAAGCGCAAGTCGGCATTGATAAAGACCTACGCGCTTTCAGCGTTTACACGTAATTATCCAGTTGAGCTCATTGACGGCTGTACGTATGAGTTTTTGGCGCAGTTTTCTTTCAAAATACTTAAAATTATGGTGGCTCAAATAAAGGATTTATTTAAATTGCAACAGCTAAATTCTGTAACTTGACAGAAATAGTCGATCAAACCTGGTAATAGATCATGCGAATCTTGTATAAAATTTGACCGACTATGAATTTACATTTATCTGAGCCACCGCTTTAAAAAAACCCTTCATAAAACTTACTTGTGTAAGAAAGTATTCAATCAAAAGCTTAGGTTAGAACCGTAAAATTCAAGATCCTGCATTACGAATATCAGCATTTTGATTCTGAGAATTTTTGGCGTCTAGCTTGAGCCCATGTGTGACACGAATTCTTTGTTCAATTTCATCGGCAGTTTCAGGATGCTCCTTTAAGAATACCCTCGCATTCTCACGTCCTTGCCCAATGCGTTCCTCGTTGTACGAATACCAAGAACCTGATTTTTCAATAATGTTACACTTAACCCCTAAGTCTAGTAATTCACCGGTTTTTGAAATACCCTCGCCATACATAATATCAAATTCAACCTGTTTGAACGGTGGAGCAACTTTGTTTTTGACCACCTTTACACGAGTTTGACTACCAATAACTTCATCTCGATCTTTAATCGTACCAATTCGCCTAATATCAAGACGTACAGAGGAATAGAATTTGAGTGCATTACCGCCTGTTGTCGTCTCCGGTGAACCAAACATCACACCAATTTTCATTCGGATTTGATTAATGAAAATCACCATGCAGTTAGATTTCGAAATTGAACCCGTTAATTTTCGCATAGCCTGCGACATCAAACGTGCTTGAACGCCAACATTAGAATCTCCCATATCGCCTTCAAGTTCAGATTTAGGCGTAAGTGCAGCAACCGAATCCACAATGACCATGTTTACAGCACCAGAACGAACCAATGTGTCAGTAATCTCTAATGCCTGCTCACCAGTATCCGGCTGTGAAATGAGTAACTCGTCAATATCTACGCCAATTTTTCTCGCATATTGCGGATCAAGAGCATGCTCAGCATCAACAAATGCACATACACCACCAGCTTTTTGCTGTTCCGCAACACATTGAAGTGTTAGTGTTGTTTTACCAGAACTTTCTGGACCATAAATTTCAACAATGCGCCCCATAGGTAGTCCACCAATTCCTAGCGCTATGTCTAACCCAATTGAACCCGTGGAACTTGCTTCAATTTCTTGAATAGCGCTCTCATCGCCCAATTTCATAATTGAGCCTTTACCAAACTGCCGTTCAATTTGTTCGAGAGCGCTATCAAGCGCTTTTTGCTTTCGAGAGTCAGTACCTGATTTCATTGTTAAAATGTTTGCCATAATATAATCCTTTATCTTTTATAATCAGAAAGTGATGTTTTACAACAATTACGTAAATGTTCACTTTTTGTTCACCATAAGAACAAATAATAAACAAAACAATAAAAAACCAAATAATCGAGTAATAATTTAATTAAACTAATAAAATAAATTATACTACTTTATATACTCATCTAAAAAATATACTGAAAATATTCCTTAAGTTATTGAACTCAATAATAAAAAATAAATGACAAAAAAATTTAATTTTAAGTCTTTTTCAGAAAAATAATGTGGTAAAAAAACAACAGCGGAGACTGTTAAATACCAAAATTGCCGACAGAACTAAATTTCGTCTCAAAGAATTTTGGTAAGCAAGATCAAAACTCTTCCACAGTTTTCATTATTAGTTATCAAACCAAAGCGAAAAACTCCTAAATCAAAATAGCATTAAGTTGAATGCGAACTGCGATAATCAGTAGAATGATTCTTAATAAACCCACTAACAAAGTTCTCTCTTTCGCATGGTTGATTGTGATATCGATCACAATCAACGCCAAATGATTATTTATTCTTGCACAGAACCTGTGCGATACGCGGCAAGGAAATCGAGAAATTGGCTATGTGTTTTGCAATATTCTTTACAAAAAAAATCATGGAGCAATCATTGAGAGCTTTGCGTTCGATAACTGCGCGCCAACTAACTGGCACAAAAATCTTCAATTGAAGTAAAAAGTTTACCTTAGCGGCAAGTAATTTATATCGAATCTAAGCACTTCGATTTGGTAATGAACGTAAAGAAGTAAAAGCCTGAACCCTGTTCAGAGACTTCACTAAGGCCGTAGCAACCATCGTCATGAACAATGACATCATTAATGTACACATCATCCTAACCCATCTTTAACAAAATTTTCAAAAAATTCGTCAAATTTCATTGTTTTTGCGATTTACCGGAATATTTTTTCCTTTAATTTCAATAAGTTATAATAAAGCAATTTTTGAAAACTCGTTGTAGTGACCGACGATTCCGTTAACTTATTGAAATATAGAGATAAGTTTGAAGTTTGTAGTGCCATACAGTTTTCTAACTATTTGTTTTTAAAAGATCTTTTTTGCAAAATGTTAAAGATGGGCTAAGACAATAATCCCTATCTGCACAATGTGAATTACAATGACATCAATATTCCTCTTTTCCCACAGTTACGATATCTGCAACCCAATCACCGTCTAATAAATAGATTTTAATAAATTGTCACGCTAATTGATTCATAAAGACATTATGGATTGACCTGTTCCTGCACGTTGTTCATGCTTGGGTAAATGACCGTTCCTTTTTAAAGCGGAGAAACGAAAGGACATATCATGTCAGAATATAAAGCCTATGTCGGCCTTGATGTCCATCAGGACACAATCGCTGTGGCTATTGCCAGGCCGGGTCGGATGCCACCGGAGTGGTGCGGCACCATCGCCAACTGTCGTTCCGCTCTTCAGCGCTTGATTGTGCGCTTGACACCGCAGGGGGGAAAGCTGAGTGTCTGCGATGAAGCGGGTCCCTGCGGCTATGGCGTTTACCGGGAGATCACCGAGCGGGGTCATCATTGTGATGTTGTGGCTCCGGGTCTGGTGCCACGCGGTGCGACGGACCGGGTGAAGACGGACCGACGCGATGCGTTGAAACTGGCCCGGTTACATCGGGCGGGTGAGTTAACACCGGTGTGGGTACCGAGTCCTGAACAGGAGGCGATGCGGGACTTGACCCGCGCCCGGGAGGATATGAAGGCCCT